>DATJRL010000435.1:0-2598 GCA_035504785.1 Caulobacteraceae bacterium | reverse complement strand
CACGCGCGAAGCCTAGCGATGTGGTCTCGGGCCACCGGGTCCTGCTCTGGGGCGCCACGCTCATGGCAATGTTCGACCCTGAGCGGCCCCTGCGACAGTCCGCTTCCGCCCGTCCAAGCGTCTACCAATTCACGGTGCGAGAACCGAGCCCGGCGCACGTCACCGGCGGCCGGTCGAGAAGCTGACCGCCTGTGATCTCTCCAAGGCGCGCTTGTAGGCGTCTCGGTCGAAATTGCGGTCCAGATAGGCCTCCGCCGCCTCTCCGAGGTCGACGCCGCATCGTTTGCCCGACCGCAGGGCGTAGGTCACCGAAATATCTGCCGCCGTGAAGGTCTCGCCGGCGAGATACGGCGAGCGCGCGAGCTGCCGCGTCACCAGTCCCAGGCGGCTCTCGTACACTTCCAGCGCCTGGCCGGCGCTCCAGTTGTTCCGTTCGGCCTCCGGCGCGAAATTGCGGGCGCCGACGACAAAGTAGATGGGCACTCCGAGGCCGGCTTCGCCGAGATGAAGGAACTGCTTGTAGGCGGGGAAGTCAGGATCGCGCGAATCCGGCGCGAGCGCCGTCGGCCCGTATCGAGCCATCAGGTACTCCATTATGGCGACCGACTCGACCATGGTGACGTCGGCGTCCTCGATCGCCGGGATGAACCCCGCCGGGTTCACGGCCAGAAACGCCGGGTCCAGGCGGTCTGCCAGCAGGTCAACATTTCTCAACTGGTAGGTAAGCCCCATCTCCTCCAGCAACCAGACGACCCGGAGCGATCGTGAAAGTCCCCCACCCCACACGGTGATCATCTCTCGCAACCTTCGTCGATGCCGCCATTCGATCTGGGGCAACCCTGAGGCCGTGGCAACGCCGAAGCAAGCCAAGTTGCATGATCGCGGCCGTCGCCCCGAGGTCCGCTTTTCTGGCGGTCAGCTAAGGACCGAGGCTGTGTGAAAACGCCGACGCAGCTTAGGCTTGCCCATCGACATGGCTGAGAGGGCTGGTCGATGAAGCGCTTCGTCGAGGGTGAGGATCGCCGGCAAGGGGTGCTGCTGCCGGAGTTCCTGGACGACTGGGTGTCGGAAGAGAACCCGGTCCGGGCGATCGACGTGTTCGTCGATGATCTGGACCTGGCCGCGCTCGGGTTCGAGGGCGTGGTCCCCGAGGCGACCGGCCGGCCGGGCTATCATCCAGGGCTGCTGCTGAAGCTCTACGTCTACGGCTACCTCAACCAGGTGGCCTCCAGCCGGCGGCTGGAGCGGGAGGCGGGTCGCAATGTCGAGTTGATGTGGCTGACGGGTCGGCTGGCCCCGGACTTCAAGACCATCGCCGACTTCCGGAGGGACAACGGCCCGGCGATCCGGGCGGCCTGTCGGCAGTTCGTGGAGCTGTGCCGGCGGCTGGAGCTGTTCGTCCACGCGGTGGCGGCCATCGACGGCTCGAAGTTCAAGGCGGTGAACACGCGCGACAAGAACTTCACGCCGGCCAAGCTGAAGGCGCGGATCGATCAGGTGGAGGCCAGCATCGAGCGTTACCTCGCCGCGCTGGAGACGGCGGATCGTCAGGAGGGCGAGCTGGCCGAGGCCAAGTCGGAACGGCTGAAGGAGAAGATCGCCCGGCTGCGCGACCAGATGGCGGACCTCAAGGCGATGGCGCCGGCCCTGCAAGCCGCACCGGATGGGCAGGTCTCGCTCACCGACCCGGACGCACGCTCCATGGCCACCAGCGGGCGCGGCAGCGGCATCGTCGGCTACAACGTCCAGGCCGCCGTCGACGCCCAGCATCACCTGATCGTGGCGCACGAGGTCACCAACGTCGGCCACGACCGCGGTCAGCTGGCGAACATGGCCGCTCAGGCGAAGGCGGCGATGGGCTCAGGTCAGCTCGAAGTGCTGGCCGACCGCGGCTACTTCGACGGCGAGGAGGTGATGGCCTGCGAGGCGCTGGGCGTCACGCCCTACGTGCCCAAGCCGCTGACCTCGGGCGCGAAGGCCGAGGGCCGCTTCGGCAAGCAGGACTTCGTCTACATCCCCGGCGAGGACGTCTATCGCTGTCCGGCCGGCGAGCGGCTGACGTGGCGCTTCACCGGCGTCGAGGCTGGGCGGACCGCCCACAGATACTGGTCGTCGAACTGTGGCGCCTGCCCGCTGAAGTCTCAATGCACGCCAGCCAAGGAGCGCCGGGTCGCCCGCTGGGAGCATGAGGCGGTGATCGACGCCATGCAGGCGCGGCTGGACCGCAAGCCCAACGCCATGCGCACCCGAAGGGCCACGGTCGAGCACCCCTTCGGCACGCTCAAGGCCTGGATGGGCGCCACCCACTTCAAGATGCGGACCCTGGAGAAGGTCCGAACCGAGATGAGCCTTCATGTTCTGGCCTACAACCTGAAGCGGGTCATCTCGATCCTGGGCGTCGGCCCGCTCATCGCCGCGATGCAGGCCTGACCGGCCGCACCGCGCCGCACGCCAAGCTAAATCCAGGCAAGACCGAGTTCTCACACAGCCTCGACCCGAAGCGGACGTTGCCGCCCCGGCTGTGAAGTGGCGACCCCCAAACCACGCGGTGGTAGAGCGGGGCACCGTGAGGGTGCTGGGAGGTTCGGTTGAGGACCC
>DATJRL010000434.1:0-3454 GCA_035504785.1 Caulobacteraceae bacterium | reverse complement strand
GCAGGAGGACGGCTGCAGTGGGCGGCGTACCCGCCCGGGCGTCGAGCTGCAGGACATGGGCCTCGCGCCGCGAGAACAGCTGGTAGAGCACGGGCAGGTAGCCGATGCCGATCGCGATCAGGCCGAAGCCCACGCCCGCCTCGGCGACCGCGGCAACCTTGGCGAAGTCGGTGCGAGGCGCGAGGTCGCCGTAGCCGAGGGTGAAGAAGGTCACGCCGCTGAAGTAGATGTCGGAGAAGAAGCTGCGGGCGCCCGGCCCCCAAATCCCGTCTGCGCCCCATTGGACCAGCCCAAAGCCGAGGATGAGCCCAGCCGCCCAGACCCCGAACAGCCCCAGCATGATCAGCGGTCCGAAGACGCTGAGCAGCCTCTCGCGCGCCGCGCCGCCGGTCAGGGCGCGCGCCAGCGCCTTCCACGACGACCAACCAGTGCGGAAGAAGACTCCGGTGAAGCGGTATCGGCGCGAGACCCGCCGTGGAAGCAGGATGACCTCGAACGCTTCCTGGACGATCGTCAGGATCAGCAGACAACCGACAATGATCGCGGCGGCGGCCATAGGCGTTCTGACTTCGTCCCAACGGCTTGCTGCGAACAGTTAAGCCGCTGGGAGAATCAAGGTTGCGAGGCGCGCGGCGGCCATCGGGCGTTGTCCGGACTCGCGGTCACAGGTCGATGGGCGCCGGCGGATTGACTTGGACGCGGCTTTTCCCTAACAGGCGCGCTTCGTTTTCAGAGACCGGACGGCCGCACGGGCTGCCCGCATGCCGTCGTGGAGCCTCGCCGTGAAGCGGACTTTCCAACCCTCGCGACTGGTGCGCAAGCGCCGTCACGGATTCCGCTCGCGCATGGCGACCAAGAACGGCCAGAAGGTGGTCGCGCGCCGTCGCGCCCGGGGCCGCAAGCGCCTGACCGCCTGAGCCGGCGCCGCCGCTCCCCCCCAGCCCCACCCGGGCCGGCCGACCTCTCAGACCCCTCGCCTCGCGTGGGCGCTCCCGTCATCGACAGGCTGAAGAAACGCGCGGACTTCCTCGCGGCCGCCCGCGCGCATAGCTGCGCGCGCGGCGCGGTGAGCGTCCAGGCGCGCCATCGCGGAGACGGCTCGGATCTCGTACGCATCGGGTTCACCGCCACGCGCCGGATCGGCGGGGCGGTCGTGCGCAACAGGGCCAAACGCCGCCTGCGCGAGGCCGCGCGCATCGCCGCGCCCCTTCATGTCCTCGCCGGCTGCGATTATGTGTTCATCGCCCGGGGCGGGACCCCGTCCAGACCCTGGGGACCTCTGCTCGACGACATGCGCAGCGCGCTGACCAGGCTCGCCGCCGAACTGCTCGCCGACGGCGGGCCCCCCGCTCACGCGCCGAAGGACCAGGCAAGCTCCCGATCATGAACGAAGACACCAAGAACATGATCGGCTTCGCGGCCGTCGCGGGGCTGCTGATCCTGGCCTACCAGGTGTTCATCCTTGGACCGAACGCCAAACTCGCCGCGGCTCAGCGCGCGCAGAACACGGCCGCCTCGGCGCCGGCGGCGGTCCCTGGCGGCCCTCCTGCGACCCCGACCGGCCCGGCCGCGTCAAGCGCCGAGCGTCCGACGCTCAATCGCGCCCAGGCCCTGGCGCTCAGCCCGCGCGTGGCCGTCGACACCCCCTCCCTCGCCGGATCGATCAACCTGCGCGGCGCGCGCGTCGACGACCTGTTCCTCAAGGGCTACCATGAGGAGGTCTCGACGACTTCGCCACTGGTCGAGCTGCTGCGGCCCGAGGGGATGACCGACGCCTATTTCGCCGAGTCCGGCTGGGTCGGTCCGACCAGCGCGGATGCGCCGACGCCGACCACCCTCTGGACGCGGACCTCCGGCGGGGCGCTCACGCCCGGCCACCCGGTGGTGCTGACGTACCGCGCGCCTAGCGGCCTCGTGTTCACGCGCACCCTGTCGGTCGACGACAAGTTCATGTTCACCATCTCCGACACGGTGACCAATCCCACCGCCGCGCCGGTGACGCTCGCGCCCTATGTCTCGGTGCAGCGTCAGGGCCTGCCGGCTGGGCTCGGCAAGGTGAACATCGTCCATGAGGGCGCCGTCGGCGTGCTCGGCCAGGACAAGCCCGAGCTGCGTGAGCTCGGCTACAAGAGCTGGAAGAAGAAGGAAGAGGAGGACTGGCGCGCCAAGGGCGGCTGGTTCGGCATCACCGACAAGTACTGGATGACCGCCTTCGCGCCTCCGCAGTCCGAGCAAATCGATGCGCGGGCCCGGGTGGTCAAAGATCCCACGACGGGCATCGACATCTACGAGACCACCTATAGCGGCCAGGGCGTACAGATTGCGCCCGGCAAGCAGGTCACCCAGGTCAGCCACCTCTTCGCCGGCGCCAAGACGGTGCCGGTTCTCCGCGGCTATCAGGACAGCCTGGGCATTCCCCGCTTCGTCGACGCCGTCGACTGGGGCAACCTGTGGTTCCTCACCAAGCCGGTCTTCGCCCTTCTCGAGTTCTTCCACCGCCTCGTCGGCAACTTCGGCGTGGCCATCCTCATGCTGACGGTGGTGATCCGCGTCATCACCTTCCCCCTCGCTAACAAGGGCTACGAGATGGGCGTTAAGATGAAGCGCATCCAGCCGGAGCTGCAGGCGCTTCAGAAGCGCCTCAAGGACGATCCCCAGGCTCTGCAGAAGGAGATGATGGCCCTCTACCAGAGGGAGAAGGTCAATCCGGTGTCGGGCTGCGTGCCGGTGCTGTTCCAGATTCCGGTGTTCTACTGCCTGACGAAGATCTTCACCGTCACCATCGAGATGCGGCACGCGCCGTTCTTCGGCTGGATCCATGACCTGTCGGCGCGGGACCCGACGACGATCTTCAACCTGTTCGGCCTGATCCCGTGGGATCCGTCCACCGCACCGCTGATCGGCGGCCTGCTTGGCGGCATGCTGCACGTGGGCGTCTGGCCGCTCGCCTATGGCCTGAGCATCTGGCTCAGCCAGTCGATGACTCCGATGACCGGCGTCGACCCGACGCAACGGGCGATGATGAAGTTCATGCCGCTGATGTTCACCTTCATCATGGCGCAGTATTCGGTAGGTCTGTTGATCTACTGGACCTGGAGCAGCTTCATCACGATCATCCAGCAGTACATCATGATGCGTCGGTTCAAAGTCGACAATCCGATCGATGATTTCCTGCGGCGATTCTCGCGGGCCGGGGCCAGCTGATGGACGAAGCTCCTGCGGGCGGCGTCTTCTCGACAGAGGAGGTCGAGGCCGCGCGGGTGCTGTTCGCCCGCCCCGTCGAATTCCTGATGGGGGCGGCGAGGATCGACGGCCTGCCGCCGCCCGACCTGCCCGAGGTCGCCTTCGCCGGCCGCTCGAACGTCGGCAAGTCCTCGCTCATCAATGCCCTCACGGGCCGCCGCCACCTCGCCCGCGCCTCGACCGAGCCGGGCCGCACCCGCGAGGTGAACTT
>DATJRL010000433.1:0-2365 GCA_035504785.1 Caulobacteraceae bacterium | reverse complement strand
TTCTCTTCTCCTCCTGCCTGGGTCCCGGCGTTCGGCGGGATGAGCGGGTAGGATGGGCCTACAGCGGCTTGCAGACCTTTTCCAACCAGGCGCGAACCGCCGGCTCGACTTTCGGCCCGATCACTTCCAGCACCCGGGCGTGGTACGCGTCCATCTGGGCGCGTTCTTCGACGGTGAGCATCTCGACCACGATCAGATTGCGGTCGATCGGCGCCAGGGTGAGGGTTTCGAAGCCCAGCATCGGCCGCTCGCCGCCCGGAATGGGCGCCGCCGCGGTCACCACCTGCAGGTTCTCGATGCGGATGCCGTAACCGCCTTCCTTGTAGTAGCCCGGTTCGTTGGAGACGATCATCCCGGGCCGCAGCGCCACGGTGTTGGGCAGCTTGGAGATGCGCTGCGGGCCCTCGTGCACTCCGAGGTAGGAGCCGACTCCGTGGCCGGTGCCATGGTCGAAGTCGAGCCCGTGGCTCCAGAGCGGCGCGCGGGCGAGGGTGTCGAGCGCCGAGCCGGTGGTTCCGGCCGGGAACCGCACGCGGGCCAGCGCTAGGTGACCCTTCAGCACCAGGGTGAAGCGCTCGGCCATCTCGCGGCTGGGCGCGCCGATGGCGACGGTGCGGGTGACGTCGGTGGTGCCGTCCAGATACTGGGCGCCGGAGTCCACCAGCAGCAGGGAGCCGCGCTCCAGGCGCTTGGCGAGACGTTCGGTGGGCCGATAGTGCACGATGGCGCCGTTGGACGCCGCGCCGGCGATGGTGTCGAACGACAGGTCCTTCAGCGCCCCGGTCGCCTCGCGGAAGCCCTCCAGCCGGCGCACCACCTCGAGTTCGCTCGGCAGGGACTCGGCCGCCTCGGTCGCTACCCAGTGCAGAAACGACGACAGCGCCGCGCCGTCGCGGACGTGCGCGTGGCGCGCGCCTTCGATCTCGACCGCGTTCTTGCAAGCGCGCGGCAGCACGGTGGGATCGGGCCCACGGATCACATCCGCGCCAGCCGCCCGCAGCGCCTCGAAGTACCAGGCGGACGAGGCGGCCGGGTCGACCAGCACCCGCCGCTCTTTCAGCTCGTTCAGCGCCTCGGGCAGCGCCTCGGGCGGTTCGAGCCGCACCCCGTTGCCGAGCCAGGCGGGCAGCTCCGGCGTGACCTTGGCCGGATCGAGGAACAGCCGCGCCGTCCCATCGGCGTTGAGGATCGCTTGCGACAGCGGCAGCGGCGAGCGGATGACGTCGCCGCCGCGTACGTTGAACAGCCAGGCCACCGACGCCGGCGTGGTGATCAGCGCCGCGTCCGCGCCCTGGTCCGCCAGTCCCTCGCCCAGCCGCTCGCGCTTGGAGACCGACTCTTCGCCGGAGAACGCGATCGGGTGGGGGACCACGGCCGCGCGCGGCTGCGGCGGCCGCGCCTTGCCCCAGGCGGCGTCCAGCGGGTTGGTCGCCACCGGCTTAAGCTCGGCGCCGGCCCTGGCCGCCGCGGCCCGCAGCCGCTCCAGCGCCTCGGGGCTGTGCAGGCGCGGGTCGTAGCCGATGGTCCACCCGGTCCCGGCCTCGGCCTGAAGATAGGCCGGCACGCCGCCGTCCATGAGGTCGCGGATCTCGAACAGCTGGGTGTCGACCTGGTCGCGCGCCTGCAGGGTGTAGCGCCCGTCGACGAAGAGGGCGGCCTTGTCCTTGAACAGCACCGCGGCCCCGGCCGAGCCGGTGAAGCCGGTCGCCCAGGCCAGCCGGTCGTTGGCGGCCGGCAGGTACTCGTTCTGGTGCTCGTCCTCGTGCGGGATCACGAATCCGTCGAGCCCCTGCGCCGCCATCGCCTGGCGTATCAGCGGCGCGTGCTCCCGGCCGAAGGCGGGCGTGGTGGCTTCATCGAAGGTCTGGCGCATCCGACAGATTTAAGCGGTCGGACGGCTCGTGGCAAAGGCGGACGTCAGCGTTTCTCCAGCACCAGGGTCGCCCAGGCGTCTCTGTGGTGGCGGCGGTGGAGGCGCAGGCCCCGGGCGAGGTAGGCGGCGCGGACGTAGCGCTCCTGGTGGCGGAGCAGGCCGGAGAGGATGGCGACGCCGCCGGGCCGGAGGGCTCGGACGATGTCGGCGGCGAGGCGCACCAAGGGGCGGGCCAGAATGTTGGCGAACACCAGGTCGTAGGGCGCGGCGGCGGCGATGGCGCGGACGGCTAGTCCATCGGCGCGCGCGAAACGGGCGCGGGCCTGGTTGAGCGCGGCGTTCTCGGCGGCGATGCGCACCGACACCGGATCGATGTCCGTGCCGAGGACCACCCGGCCGCCCGTGCGGGCCGCGGCGATGGCGAGGACGCCCGTGCCGGTTCCGACGTCCAGGACCTTCGGAAACCGGCGCGCTTTCAGCAGGTGGTGGTAG
>DATJRL010000432.1:0-5221 GCA_035504785.1 Caulobacteraceae bacterium | reverse complement strand
GCCCCCGCAAACCCCAGCATCAGCGCCGGTGTGGATAACCAGCAAGCTCGGCTATCTAATGAACATCACCGAGCCGTCACCCAAACGGTGCGAGGTCCACGCGATCCAGCTTCCGGTGGACCGAACCTTTCAGGCGGTCGTCTTCGCGCTATCAAAGGTCTTACCAGACTTGAAGCCCGTGCATGTCGAGCCCGGCTACAGCCCGATCGTCTACCAACTCGAAATGGTGAGCGACGGCGCTCGATATGTCGTGCACATGGAAGGAGCGGAGCCCGGCGTCCCCGGCCACGCGCTGCGCTTCAGCCTGCTCTACGCCTGGGTGCAACAAGAGCCACCGGGTGGTCGCGAGCCAAACACCGATAACGGGCCGACGGTCCGCTAAGGGTCCCCGGTGACAGCCCGCCAGGAAGCCGACCGCGCCCGCCGCGCATCATTTGTGAATGCCCAGGCTGTGGACCATCAGCATCAGCTTGACGGAGACAAACAGTGCAAAGAGAGCGATGGCTAATGCCGTCCCCGCGCAAACTGCACCCCAGACGCTGAAGACAATGCGACGCGACCCCAAGTCGGCGGATGCCTTCGTGGCGCAGTAGGCCGCGATCATCAGATTGACGACGCCAAGCCAAGCGATGCTGGAAAGGAAGATCACCGCGTCACCGAGGCGGACAATGCGGCGCTGCGACGGCCAGCATGATGGGGATGGTCAGCGAAAGCCCAACTGCGGTTCCCATCAAGGCCCACTTTCTCGCAGAGGTGCATTTCCGAAAATTGCTTCCGAAGCGGCACGCCGATTTTCCTGAACCAGAAGTTAGACCGAACGTTTGATACGTTCACGCTAATCCGGAACGCTGCATGCGCTTGGCTGTTGCTCTAGGCTTGTTCGTATTGGTCGGGCCAGTCGCAGCGTCCGCCAATCCGACCAAGCCGTACGAATGCCTGCAAGGCGGTAGCGCACATAACCCGCTCATTCGGAGCGAGGCCGCGGCAAGGGCGGCCTACAGGGCTCGCGTTTGGGCGCGGACGCTGCGACGCTATCCCGTGATTGTTGTCGAAGACTCCGGCGACCATTGGCATGTCTCTCAGACAACCCGCGAACGGGCGCCTCAACCGGGAGACTACACAGAAGTATGCACCAACGGGGAATGCGTCGTGACGACCCTCTATACGGCAGCCGGCGGCGGCCAGATTTCAATGGACATAGACAAGTGTAGCGGAGCCATCTCGAATTTCAGCATAAACAAGTGAACCAATGCCAGTTCAGGGTCGCGAAGTTGGCGTGGGTACCCAGAAGAGGACAGCGCTCCACCTTAAGCGGCGTCGACCGGTCATCATCTTCGAAGCGGCATCACGGTGACAGTGCACTTAACGGGCGACCTGCCCAGGACCACGAGCGGCGCCAATTTCCCGCACCGTCAATGCACTTCCCGAGGGCCGAGCATGCCGATCGTTCGCAGCCACCGCTCCACCAGCTGCGGCCAGCCGCCCACCGGCAGGTTTGTCGCGCGCAGGCCGAAGGCGTGACCGCCTTGCGCGTAGCTGTGCAGCTCCACGGGAACGCCGGCCTTCTTCAGCCCCATGTAGTAGCTCAGCGCATCCTCGACCTGGTCGACGTGATCGTCCTCGTTTTGCAGAAGGAACGTTGGCGGCGTCTGGGCCGTGATGTGGCTTTCGATGACCGGATCGAGCGCGATGCTGTTCGTGGCCATCGACAGGTGTCCGGGATAGATGGCGATGGCGAAGTCGGGGCGGCTGCTCAGCCGGTCCGCGGCGTCCCGCGGCGCATAGAGCGGCGCCTTGAAGTACGTGCTCACCTCCGCCACCAGGAACCCGCCCGCTGAAAACCCGATCACGCCGACCTTGTGAGGGTCGATGCGCCATTCGGCGGCGTGCGCGCGCACCAACCGCAGGGTTCTCTGCGCGTCTTCCAACGAGGGCGTCGAAAGCGCGTGGTTGTGAGGGCGGCAATCGCATCGCCAGACATAGGGGATGCTCGGGACGCGATACTTCAGCAGGACGCAGGTGACGCCCCTGGAGGTCAGCCAGTCGCATATTTCCGTGCCTTCGAGGTCCATGGCCAGGCCCTGGAAACCGCCGCCCGGGAGCACGACGACCGATACGCCGGTGTTCTTCCCGCTTGGCGCGTAGAGCGTCATCGTGGGCCGGGCGACGTTGGTCACGCCGCCCTGCTTCACGGTTTCCGGGCCCGGCATGGAAGGCTGGTCGGGCGGCGTTCCCGGCCAGATCGGAACCTGAGCGTGCCCTGGCGAGGGCTGCCAGCCGGCCGACTCGGCGCGAACGGAGGTCCCGCAGCAGACCCACGCCAGAAGGCATCCCGCCAGCGTTGCGAAGCGAGACAACCTGGCGGACGTGAACGCGCCCAGGCAGGCGGCGAGCTTGCTATGAGTCACGCGTCGGCCCCTCGAATTCAGGCGCACCTCGCGGCCCGATGCGCCGCATCGCCGGGGCGCTTCTCGTTTCTAGGATCTCTGGCCAGGGTCGCTGGCCATAATGGGCCTTGCTCTTATGCGCCGGGCGCTTGCGATGAAATCGAAACCTCGCGCGTTGGGACGCATGGCGTTCGAGTTGGCGGCGAAGATCGCTATCGCGGCGCCGACCGCGCTGGCGAACATACTGGCCCAGATGGCGACGGAGAGCGCTGTGTGGTGATGGTGCATGCCCGGAAGATAGCTTCCCGCCCCGGTGGACGCCATGCTTGTCAACGGGGCTGGATTCAAGCCGAGTCACTACCCGAAACGCGGTCGGCCCGGCTTCTGACCGGCTGCTCAGGCCCGCTGTCGGCTCGGCTGCGGTTCGGCTTCCGGCCTCGGCGTTTGCGCCCAGCGCAGGCGCTCGGCCTCCGCCGCCTTGCGCCACTGGCTCCGCAGCACGTCGCGCCGCGCCGGATAGCGCTCATCCAGGAACTCGGCTTCCGACACCCGGTCGGTGCGGAAGTGCCGGAAGTCCTGGCGGAGCTCGCACCAGGCCGCCAGCAGCCGCACGCTCTCGTAGTAGGCGATCGCCACCGGCCACACCGTGCGGCGCGTCTCGCGCTCGGCCTCGTCGCGATAGGTGAGCGCGATTTTGGTCTGGCCCCGGATCGCCGCCCTGACCCGGCCGACGTCGAGACTGTCCGGCAGCACCCGCCGCCCGGCGCCGGCCGTCGTCAGCGCCGCGTCCAGCAGGTAGGGCCTGAGGTGCGAGGGGATCACCGCGCCGATCTTGGCCACCAGGTCGTTCGCCGCCCGCGCCAGGGCGGGATCGCCGCGCCCGGCCACCCACTGCGCGCCCAGCACCGCCGCCTCGATCTCGTCCGGAGTGAGCATCAGCGGCGGCATGTCGTAGCCGCGTTCCAGCATGTAGCCGATCCCAGCCTCGCCGCGGACTGGCACCCGCTGTGCGATCAGTTCGGCGACGTCGCGGTAGACCGTGCGCAGCGACGTCTCCAGCTCCTCGGCGATGGCCGTCGCCGTGATCGGCGCCCGGGCCCGGCGAAGGATCTGGATAATGGCGAACAGCCGCTCGGTCCGTCTCATGGCCGACAAGATGGCGCCTCCGTCCTGACAGCAGGGTGACAGCAGTGGCGAGGCATGCCAAGCCCGCCGTCATGACCCGCATCCTTCGCGCCGAACGCGTCCGCGACGGCTACGCCAACGTGACCGTGCTCACCCTCGCCGACGACCAGGGCCGGGAGTTCCAGCGCGAGGTGGTCAGCTTCGGGCACGCCGCATGCGTGCTGCCCTACGATCCGGATCGCAAGGTCGCCATGATCGTCCGGGCGCCCCGAGCGCCGCTGCTGCTGGCCGGGATCGAGACGCCGCTGATCGAGGCGCCGGCCGGGATGATCGACGCCGGCGAATCTGCCGAAGCCGCCGCGCGGCGCGAGGCCATGGAAGAGACCGGCGTTCGGCTAGGGCCGCTCGAGTCCGTGGCGTCCTGCTGGTCCTCGCCCGGCGTCGTGGCCGAGCTCAGCCACCTGTTCCTCGCCCCTTACACGCTGGCCGACCGAATTGACGGCGGCGGCGGTCTCGAGTCCGAGCATGAAGGCGTGCGTCCCGACGAGATATCCCTGGCGGAGCTTGGCCGGCTCCAGGCCGCGGGAAAGCTCGCCGACATGAAGACGTTGGCGCTCGTGCAGGCCCTGAGGCTGAAGCGTCCGGACCTTTTCTAGCGCCGCACCGACCCCGCGCAGCGCGACTCGAGGCGCCTAGAGGACCTGGAGGCCGAGCTTGGCGGTGATCAACGGCAGGACAAACGCCACTTCCGCCAGCGCGATCGCGTAAAGGCTGCCCAGCACCGGGCGGCCGCCTCGAAAATTGAGCACCACGCCCGCCAACAGCGGCCCTGAGATTGGACCGGCCAGGAAAAACGGCGCCAAGCGCCTCACTCGCGGGCTTATCTTGAAGTCCAAACCGGCCATGCCAGATACGAAATCAGCTTGATGGCGCCCTGTCCAGAACAATTAAGTAGTTGTTAACCCTTGCACGTGCTGTTCGCTCTGCGCGCGAGGTCCCGCAGCTTCACCGAACTGAAGAACGCGGACGCGGTACACCCCGCCGCGGCGCGCCGCCAGTCATCGGCGGTCGCGAGGGCCGCGGCGAGATCCGCCGCCATCAGAGCGCAACAGCGCGCCGCCGCCGCATCGCCAGCCTTGTCCCAGCGCATGGCCTGCAGGCCGAGATCGGCCAGTAGGCGCAAGCCCGAGCCGGCGAGGACGCGTCCGGCGCGACTGACGACATCGCCGCCCACGGCGCGGAACGCGGGCCCGTCTGGACGTCTCGGCGACATCAGACGCCTCGCTCGGCCGGTTCGCCCTGCACCACGTCGAAGCGCCGCCCGTGGATCATGATCTCCGCGCCTGGCCTGCCGTGCAGCAGGGTCAGCGCATGGTTCCGGCCCGAGCGATCGTAGGTCAGCATCGATGCGCCGGACGCCGTTGGCCAGGCGAACACCCGTCCGAAGTCGAGGCTCGCCGGGTCACCGCAGGCGGACCACGGCGGGTCGTCTCGGCAGTGGGGAACGTTCGCCGCATCGCGCAACGCCAGACCCTTTCGGTAGCGGCGGCGACTTTTACTTCAGGTAACGTTCGCAGTCAACGGTGACGTTACGATGGGTGAAGGAGTGGTGACGCTGGTCCGTCGCGACTCAGCGCAGTCTCTGGTAGGGCCGGAACGTCTTCAGAATCTCCAATGCCTGGGCGCGGCGTTCCTTAGGGATCGCCCGG
>DATJRL010000431.1:0-6791 GCA_035504785.1 Caulobacteraceae bacterium | reverse complement strand
AGTCACTAATGTCGGGGCCAGCATCTGGGTGATGGACCCCGCGGTGCAAACCGTCTCGAACACCATCCCCCTGCCCGACTACGTGCAGGACGCGGTGCGCAGCATGGACGGAGTGAAGTACGCCGTGCCGCTCTACTCGGGCGGGGCGCTCGTGAAGCTGGCCGATGGGACCTACCAATCGGTGACGGTGATCGGCCTGGACGACACCAGCCTCTATGGCCGGCCGGCGCTGGAGAAGGGTCGGATCGAGGACATCTATGGCGAGAATGGCTTCATCGTCGTCCACGACGCCGAATTCCATAAGCTGGACAACCCCGACATCGGCACCGAGTTCGAGCTGAACGACCACCGCGCGGTAATCGTCGGCATCGCCAAGGTCGCCGCCAACAGCCTGTTTGGCGTGCCGACCCTCTACACCACCTACTACCGGGCGCTGCAGTACATCCCCCAGACCCGCTTCACCACCGCCTACGTGCTGGTCGAGCCGAAGACCCCGGCCGACATCCCGCGGATCGAGGCCTCGGTGGCCAAGCTCGGATATCTGGCGCTGACCAAGAAGCAGTTCGACGACCGTATCGCCGACTTCTACACCTTCCAGACCGGCATCGGCATGAACATCATGCTGATGACGGTGATAAGCTTCATCGTCGGCCTGTCGATCTCGGGCCAGACCTTCTACACCTTCATCCTGGAGAACCTCGACAAGTTCGGGGCGCTGAAGGCGATAGGGGCGCAGGGCCGGGAGCTCGTCTACATGATCCTGTTCCAGGCGGGGTTCACCGGGCTGGTGGGCTACGGCTTCGGCGTCGGGCTGTGCGCCCTGGTGATCGAGACGGCGCGGCTGCGGATGCCGGACTACGCCGCCGTGATCACCTTCCCGATCCTATGGCTGGCTTTGGGCATGACCCTGGTGATCACCGGCATATCCAGCTTTATCGCCGCGCGCAGAGTGCTCGGCATCGACCCGTTCGAAATCTTCCGCGGTTGAGCGCGTGGGGCGCGGGGATTTGAGGCGCGTCAAGGCGGGCGCGGTGGCGTCGCGCTTAGTAAAACGACACCGTCGGAGACATTCGCCATGCGCCGCCATGCCCCCTTCGCGATCGACGAGGCCCTCGGTCCCCGACTCGACGCCCTCTTCACCTATTGGAGCGGCTTGAAGCGAGGCGAGGCGAGCATCCCGTTCGCGGACGACATCGACATGGCGATGGTCGAGGATTTGTGCGGCGACGTCTTCGTGCTCGGCGTGTTCGAGAAGCCGGAGCGGTTTCGCCTCGATCTGGCGCGAACGCCACGGGCGCCCGAGATCCAG
The DNA here is from genome assembly GCA_035504785.1 of Caulobacteraceae bacterium. Taxonomy (GTDB): domain Bacteria; phylum Pseudomonadota; class Alphaproteobacteria; order Caulobacterales; family Caulobacteraceae; genus Acaudatibacter. The sequence continues at coordinate 5,482 of DATJRL010000431.1, read as the reverse complement.
AATACCGTGCTCGGACGTTTCATCGACGAAGTCGACCTGCCGGGACCGCTGCAATACCTCCGCGCCCAGGCCGATGCGGCGGTCGAAGGCGCGGCGCCGGCTTATTATCGCCGGGACGGCGAGCCGGCTTACGCCCGGTTGCTGTTGCCGGCCTGGGGCGAGGGCCAGGTCAGGCTGCTGCTGGGGGCGATCGAGTGGCTCTAGGCTCGCCGGCGGAGAGCCGTTCGAAGCGGACCCGCCGGGCCAGCGCCTGAACCCCAGTGCGGCGACAGAGTTGCGTGCCCGGCGCGAGCAGAGCCGCCGTTCCCGCCGCCACCGCGAGGGCGAGAGCTTCGGGATACGCCGATCCCGCCGACAAGGCCGTAACCAGCGCCCCAGTGAAACTGTCGCCGGCCCCGACGGTGCTGATCGGCGCGACGCTGGGCGCAGCGGCCCGCCAAGCCTCGTCGCGGGTCACCAGCAAGGCGCCCTCGGCGCCCATCGTGAGCGCGACGATCTCGGCCCCGCCGGTCTCGATCACTGTGCGGCACGCCGCGGCGCGGCTGTCCAGGTCGGGCAGCGTTGCGGCCGCGAGTTCCTCCAGCTCCGCGAGGTTCGGCTTGACCAGCCAGACGCCGGCCTCGACGGCCCGTCGCAGCGGCAACCCGCTGGCGTCGACGGCGAGACGCCCGCCCCACGACCGCACCAGGCGCGCCAAGCGGCCATAGAAGCCCGCCGGCGCGCCGGGCGGAAGGCTGCCGCTGGCGACCAAGACACGTGGGCGCGGCGTCAGCGCGTCGAGGGCGCCGAGCGTCTCGGCGAGCTCCTCGTTCTTGAGTCGGGGTCCCGGCATGATGAAGCGGAACTGCGCGTCGGTTGAGGCGTCCTGCGCCGTGATGTCCTCCCGGGTCTCGCCTCCAATCGGCAGGGCGAGATGCGCCGTTCGCTCCGCCTTCAGCATCGCCTGCAACCGGGCGCCGTTCGATCCGCCGGCGGGGAATATCGCGAGCGAGCGGCCGCCCAATCGACGCACCACGCGGGCGACGTTGACGCCGCCGCCGCCCGGGTCGCGGCGCAGGTCGTGGCAGCGGAGCTTGGCCCCGGCCTGCAGGCGATCGACCGAGAACGAGAGGTCAATGGTCGGGTTCATCGTCAACGTCACGATGGTCGAAGGCCGGGACGCCCTAGGCATGTTGGGCGTCCGCCGGCGCCGCCTCGGCGCTGGCCACGAGCCGCATCAGGCCGGAGACGCTGGCCGGGTTGACGCTGATCGAGTCGATGCCCTGGGTCACGAGCCAACGCGCAACGTCCGGATAGGTCGCCGGCGCTTCACCGCAGATGCCGACGTGCCGGCGGTGACGCTTTGCGCCGGCGATCGCCTGACGGAGCATTTCGGTCACGCCGGGGTCCCGCTCGTCGAAATCGAAGGCGACGATGTCGGAGTCGCGATCGACGCCCAGCACGAGCTGCGTGAGGTCGTTGGACCCGATCGAGACGCCATCGAAGAGTTCGCAGAAGGCGTCGATCTGCACGACATTGTTGGGAATCTCGCACATGACGAAGACCTCCAGCCCGTCTGCGCCGCGCTCGAGCCCGTGCGCCGCCATGGCGTCCAGCACCCGCCGGCCCTCTTCGAGGCGACGGCAGAACGGGACCATGATCTTGAGGTCCTTCAAGCCCAGGACCTGACGCACCCGCGCCAGCGCGCGGCATTCGAGGGCGAAGCCATCGGCGTAGGCCGGATGGGCGTAGCGGGCCGCGCCGCGGAACCCCAGCATCGGGTTCGCCTCCCGCGGCTCGAACGCGCGCCCGCCGAGCAGGCTGGCGTACTCGTTGGTCTTGAAATCCGATAGCCGCACGATCACCGGCCGCGGATGGAAGGCCGCGGCGATCGTCCCGACGCCCTCGGCGACGCGCTCCACGAAGTAGTCCGCCGGCGAGGCGTAGCCCCGCGTCAGGCGCGCGATCGCGGCCCGACCGCGCGCGTCCAGGCGCTCCGGATGCGCCAGCGCCATCGGGTGGGCGCGCACGTGCTGGCTGATGATGAATTCCATCCGGGCGAGGCCGACGCCCGCCACGGGCAGCCGACCGGTGCGGAACGCGGCGTCCGGATCGGCGAGATTGACCATGATCTCGGTGTGACCGCCGGTCCTGGCCTCGAGCGCCACGCGCTCCACCGCGAACGGCACGTCGCCCTTCAGCACCCGGCCGAGCTCGCCCTCGGCGCACGACACCGTCACCGTCTGGCCGGCCGAGAGCCGCACCGTGGCGTCGCCGGTCCCCACCACCGCCGGAACGCCCAGCTCGCGCGCCAGGATCGCCGCATGGCAGGTGCGCCCGCCGCGATCGGTGACGATGGCCGCGGCCTTCTTCATCACCTCCTCCCAATCGGGGCTGGTCATCTCGGCGACGAGCACTTCGCCAGGCCGGAACGCGGCCAAGTCGTCCTGGCCGCGGACGACGCGCGCCGGGCCGCTAGCGATCTTCTCCCCGATGGCCTTGCCCGTCGCCAGGATCTCGCCGTGGCCCGTGAGACGGTAGGTCTCGACGGTCCCGGCGGCCAGGCGCGAGGCGACGGTCTCGGGCCGCGCTTGCACGATGTACAGCCGACCGCTGAGGCCGTCCTTGGACCACTCGATGTCCATCGGGGTCGCCGCCCCGTTCAACCTCGAGAAATGGTCCTCGATCTTGAGCGCCATTTCGGTCAGCTGCAGCGCCTCGCCGTCGCTCAGGCAGAAACGCTCGCGCGCCGTTCGGGCAACCTCGCGCTCCACCGGCGCCCCGCCTCGATCCAGCACCAACTTGGCCTGCTTGCGGCCAAGCGAGTGGCGCAGCACCGCGCGGTACCCGGCCTTGAACGTTGGCTTGTGGACCCAGATCTCGTCGGGATCGATCCGACCCTGCACGATCATCTCGCCCAGACCGTACCCACCGGTGATCAGCACGACGTCGCGGAATCCCGACTCGGTGTCGAGCGTGAAGATCACGCCGCTGGCCGCCAGATCCGACCGGACCATCTGCATGACGCCGACCGAGAGGGCGACCCTGAAATGGTCGAAGCCGTTGGCGACGCGGTAGACCACGGCGCGGTCGGTGAAGAGGGAAGCGAAGCAACGGCGACAGGCTTCGACGAGCGCCGTCTCGCCCCGCACGTTCAGATAGCTTTCGTGCAGCCCGGCGAAGCTGGCGTCCGGCAAATCCTCGGCGGTGGCCGAGCTGCGCACCGCCAGGCCGACGTCGCCGTGCTCGCGCCGGAACGCGGCGTAGGCGCGCTGGATCTCCTGGGTCAGCGGCGGGTAGTCCGTGGCGGCATAGATGATCGCGCGGACCGCGGCGGCCCGCCGCGCGAGTTCGGCGACGTTCCCGACGTCCAGGTCGTCCAGCAAGGCGTGCAGCTCGGGCCGGGCGTTGGCGGCGCCGAGGGCGTCGCGATAGGCGTCGGCGGTCAGCACGAACCCGGCGGGCGTCGCCACCCCCGCCGCGGCGAGCTGGCGCTGCATCTCGCCTAGCGAGGCGTTCTTGCCGCCGGCCAGTCCGACATCGGCGTGGCCGACACTATCGAGCGGACGCACGTAGCGCGCCGCCCCGCCCGCGCGCTCGCTTCGCGCGACCTCGATGACTTGATGCACAGGCATGACCGCGTCCTCCAGCCAGCGAGGCTAGGCGGATGCGGCGGGTCGAGCCTTGCGCCAGATCAACGAGGGACGTCGCCGGATAGGTTCAGGCGCCCCGCCAACGGCGCACGCGGCCCACGTCCACGTGCACGAAATCCGAGGTCGGATAATAGCCGACGCCGCCGACCGCCAGCTGCAGGGCCGCGTCGCGGATGTGGCTGGTTTCGACGCCTGCCAGCCGGATGTCGATGGCTTGGCCGAGCATATGCAAACTGCCCGACGCGACCTGGCTGCTGTGCTCGTGCAGCATCGCGTTGGTTTGCGGCGAGCGGTAGCCGGAAATCACCCCGAACGGGGCCTTCGTGTCGAGGGACGCCGACAGCACGACCAGCAAATCCAGCAGCTTCGGCTCGATGTCATGGACGTCGCCGGTCCGGAAGTCCCTCAGCACGTGATTCACGGCGGTGAGGGCGTCGGGCACATAGGCGCCGTTCTCGAAGTAGGCGACGTCGTCGAGCGTTTCGCCGGTGTGGAGGTTGTTGAACGACAGTCGGCGCGACGGTGCGGCGAGCGCCATCGCCGCGGAGCCGCCGACGAGTCCGCCGGTGACGCCGATGGCGGTGCGAAGAAGCGAGCGCCGTGCGATCATGCCAAGCCCAGCCACGATTTGGTCGAAAGCGTAATCGCAGAGACCCTACGGCGCAATTAAGGTCACCGGGCCGTGTAGCCGCCATCGATCACCAATTCGGCGCCGGTGACGAACTTGGCTTCGTCCGAAGCCAGGTAGACCGCGCCCCAGGCGATGTCGTCGGGCTCGCCGATGTGCCCCAGAGGGTGTAGCGCGTCGATTTGCCTGCGCCCTTCCCGCACGTCGCCCTGCGCCCGGAGAAAGCCCTCCACCATCGGCGTCCAGATGAAACCGGGGTGGATCGAGTTCACGCGAATCTTGTCCGGCGCGTAGGTCAGGGCGTCGTTCTTGGTCATCAACCGCACCGCGCCTTTCGAGGCGTGGTAGGGCGGAGCGTCGGCGGCGCCCACCAGCCCATAGATCGAAGAGAGATTGACGATGCTGCCGCCGCCTGACCGGCGCATGGCGCCGACGGCGTGTTTGACGCCGAAGAACACGCCCTTGACGTTCACCGCCTGCACGAAGTCCCACTCCGCCTCGGTGACCTGATCGGTCGGCTTGTTGGCGCCGGCGACGCCGGCGTTGTTGACCAGCACGTCGAGCCGACCGAACGCGGCGACGACCTCGGCGAAAACCTGCTGGATTTCGCCTTCCCGGCTGACGTCGCACCGCCAGTAGCGCGCCGTTCCGCCTCGCATCGTGAGGTCGTTCGCCAAGTCGCGTCCGACATCGTCGTGGAGGTCGAGCAAGGCGACCGCGGCGCCTGCTTGGGCCATGCGGGTGGCGATCGCCCGGCCGATGCCCAGCGCCGCGCCGGTCACGATCGCGACCTTGCCCATGAGTCTGGTCACTGGCGCCTCCATTCTTCAACGGTCCTCTATCGGCCGATGCGACCGCGACGCCCTTGCGCGAAGTCAATTTCCCACCGGCGCCGAGTCCGGACTTATCCGGAGGGTGCGATTGATCCGCCTCAACGCCGAAATCGCGAATCTGAAACAGAGGATGGCGCGTGTGGCGGTCGGGTTGGGAAATGCCAGTTCGCGTGGGTCTTTCATTGTGTTGCGCGGCCGTGCTGGCCGTTCAGGCGCTGGTGCAGTCTCCCGCGCCGCCGCTCGCGCATGCCGACGCCGTCGTAATCGCCCAGGCCCTGGCCCAGGCGAGGCTGGAAGGCATCGAAACGCCCGATCCCGGGGCCGCCCTCGACGCGCTCGCGAGCGCCGACCCCTCGGCGCGCGAATCCGCGAGCGCCGCGCTGACGTCC
>DATJRL010000430.1:0-9896 GCA_035504785.1 Caulobacteraceae bacterium | reverse complement strand
TCGGGGGCGATGTCGAAGCCGCGGATGGCCTCGATCGGGGTGCTGGCGAGAATTTCGGCGCCGGTGACCGGGCGGACGTAGGCGACCTGCGGCGCGCCGAGGGCGGCGAAGGCTTCAGGGGAGAGACGTGCGGGTGTCATGACGACCACCTCCAATTAGAACTAAAACCCGGTTCACCGGCTACGGGTTCACGACCCAGCTCGGATCGGAATCCGGGTCAGCTTCCGCTCCGGCTCGGGCCGGAAGAGATCGATGTGCAGCAATCCGTGCTCCAGCGCCGCGCCCTCGACCTCCATGCCGTCGGCGAGGACGAAGCTGCGCACGAACCCCCGCGCGGCGATGCCGCGGTGGAGGTAGGCGCGCTCGCCTTCCGGGCCCTCGCGCTTGCCGAGGATGTTGAGCTGGTTGTCCTCGAGCGTCACCTCGAGCTGGTTGGCCGAGAAGCCGGCGACGGCCAGAGTGATCCGCACCCGCCCCTCGCCGAGTTCCTCGACGTTGTAGGGCGGATAGCCCTCGGCGGCCGCCTTGGCGGCGCGCTCGATCAGATCGCGGGTGTGGTCGAAGCCCAGCAGGAAGGGGCTGTCGAAGAGCAGGGTACGGTTCATGAGCCCTCGAACGTGAAGCGACTCCGGCTGCGATCGTCCCTCGGGAGGCGGCGATCACGGCCTGATCCTTAGGTGGCGATCGGGAACCGGGACCGCAAGCGCCAGCGAAGCGACCTCACGTCATGGCCGGGCTTGTCCCGGCCACCCATGGGCCTTTTTGCGCCAATCGCGACGGTCAGCTTTGGGAGGGCCTCAGGGCCTCTCTCGGGTGTCACGATGGGTGGCCGGGACAGGCCCGGCCATGACGTCTGGAGTGTGGCCCTAGGTCGAGACGGCCCCGCACCCCGCGCTTTCTCCGGCGATTCGGCCAAACACCGAGCCCGCCATGAGGCCCGATCCGCCCGGATAGTTGTTGTAGAAGAGCCCGCCGACCAGCTCGCCGGCGGCGTAGAGGCCGGGAATCGCCGCGCCGTCGACATCGATCACCCGGCCCTGGCGGTCGATCCTGAGGCCGCCGAAGGTGAAGGTGACGCCGCAGGTGACGGCGAAGGCTTCGAACGGCGGGGCGTCGATCGGATTGGCCCAGTTCGACTTCGGAACGGCGAGCCCCAACGCAGCGCGGCCGTCCTTCACGTTCGGATCGAACGGGACGTCCGTCTGCACCGCGGCGTTGAAGGCCTCGAGCGTCGCCAGGGCGCGGACGGGGTCGACGTCCTCGAGCTTGGCGCTGAGCGCCTCCAGGGTGTCGGCGCGGACGCGGGTGGCGCGCTTGATGCGGTACTCGTCGCGCAGCAGCGGCGCGACCTTGGCGTCGAACACCTGCCAGGCGAACTGGCCGGGCTGGGCCAGGATGGCGCGGCCGTACTTGGCGTAGGTGTAGTTGCGGAAGTCCGCCCCCTCGTCGACGAACCGCTCGCCGTTGGCGTTGATCAGCACGCCGAGCGGATAGGAATGCTTCTGGAAGCCGTCGCCCACCGCGAGGTCGCCGAACTCCGGCGCGTTGCGGTCCCAGCCGACGGCGTGGCAGCCGGACCAGTTGCCGAACGGCTGAGCGCCGATATCCAGCGCCATGCGGAGGCCTTCGCCGGTGTTGAACCGCGTGCCGCGCACCTTGGCGAGGTCCCAGCCGGGGCCGAGGTAGCGGGTGCGCCACTCGGCGTTGGATTCGAAGCCGCCGCAGGCCAGCACCACCGCCTTGGCGCTGACATCGCGGGTGCGGCCGCCCTGGCGGACCTGGACGCCCCTGACGCCGTCGTCGTCGGCGATCAGCTCCCGCGCCGCGGCGCCGAACTCGATCGCCACGCCCTTGGCGCGGGCGAGCTTGTAGAGCGTGTCCACGAGGCCCGGCCCGCCGCCCCAGGCCTCGACGGTCAGGCCGCCCCAGAACTTGAAACGCCCGCCGACCCGATACGCTTGCCGGCCCCAGATCGGCATGAAGCGCACGCCCTGGCCGTGCATCCAGCGCAGGGTCGGCCGGCTGCGGGTGACCAGAAGTTCGCAGAGCTCCGGATCGGTCCGGTACTCGGTGATGCGGCCCATGTCGTCGAAGAACTGACCTTCGGTGTAGGTCCCGAAGTCGGCGCTGGCGACTTCCGCGTCGGTGAGGTCGGGCATGAGGGCGCGCAAGTCGTCGACGCCGTCGTAGACGCAGCGAAACGCGCCGGCGGTAAAGCGGCTGTTGCCGCCGCTCTCGGCCTCCGGCGCCCGCTCCAGCACCAGCACCCTGGCCCCGGCGTCCGCCGCCGCGAGCGCGGCACAGAGCGCCGCGTTGCCCGCGCCGACCACGATGACGTCAGCCGTCCCATCCATGCCGCCACCCTATCCTCCGTCATCGCCGGGCGGCAGTGCCGGCGACCCAGGAACAAGAGGGCCCCGAGTGGCCGCACTCCGGGACGCCCAAGGGACATGCGTGTTTCTAATCAGGCGTTCCTGGCCATCAGGCCGCCGTCCACCGGGATGGTGACGCCGGTGATGTAGGACGCGGCCGGCAGGCAGAGGCTGAGCGTGATGTGCGCCACCTCTTCCGGCTCGCCGTAGCGGCGAAGCGCCGTGCGCCGGTTGGCGAAGGTGGTCTTGTCGGCGTCGGCGATGCCCGCGGTCATGCCGGTGTTGATCGGACCCGGGCAGATGCAGTTGACGGTGATGCCTTCCTTGCCGAGCTCCACCGCCAGCGCCCGGGTCAGGCCGGTGACGCCGGCCTTGGCCGCGGCGTAGACCGAGTCCCGCGCCGTCGCGCCCAGCGCTTCGGTGGAGGCGATGTTGACGATGCGCGGGCTCTTGGACTTGCGCAGGTAAGGCAGCGCCGCGCGGACGATGCGCGGGTGGGCGGTGAGCAGGATCGGCACCGCCCGCGCCCAGACCGCCTCGTAGTTCGGCGAGTCGATCGGAGCGCCGCCGGTGACCCCGGCGTTGTTGACGATCGCATCGAGCCCGCCAAGGCGCTCGGCGATCGCCGGAACGGTCGCCGCGATCGCGTCCGCATCGCCCACGTCCAGCGACCAGGCGTGGGCCTCGCCCCCCTCGGCGCGAATATCGGCGACGATCGCTTCGCAGGGTTCGAGCTTCAGGTCGGTGACGGCGACCTTCGCGCCTTCGCGGGCGAAGACGAACGCAGTGGCGCGGCCCATGCCGCTGGCGGCGCCGGTGACCAGCACGGCCAGCCCTTCGACCGAGCGGCTGAGATCGGGAACCGGGTTCATGACGTCACGCTAGAGGTTTCCGCGACGAGAGTGTCCAGCCCCTTTGCTCACGACGCGAGAGGCTGGACAAGCGCCGCCGGCGCGACCTCTATCGCGGCCGACAACGGGAGGACTCGAGCATGGCGGACCGCTTCGACCTGACCGGCAAGGTCGCCCTGATCACCGGCGGCTCGCGCGGCCTCGGCCACGCCATGGCCCTGGCCTACGCCGAGGCCGGCGCGGACGTCGCCGTCGTCAGCCGCAAACTCGACGCCTGCGAGGCGACGGCGCGGGAGATCGAGGCGCTGGGCCGCCGCGCCATGCCCTACGCCTGCCACGTCGGGCGCTGGGACGAGATCGAGCCGATGGCGGACGCGGTCTGGGAGCATTTCGGCAAGGTCGACGTGCTGGTCAACAACGCCGGCATGTCGCCGCTCTATCCCTCCCTGGGCGAGGTCACCGAACGCAACTTCGACGCCGTGATCGGCGTCAACTTCAAGGGTCCGTTCCGGCTGACCGCGCTCATCGGGGAGCGGATGCACGCCGGCGCGGGCGGCTCGGTGATCAACATTTCCTCGACCGCCTCGCTGAGCGCTTCGCCGTGGGCGCTGCCCTACGCCGGCGCCAAGGCCGCGCTCAACGCCTTGACCCAGGGGTTCGCCGCCGCGTTCAGCCCCAACGTTCGCGTCAACACCATCGTCGTCGGTCCCTTCGCCACCGACGTCGCCGAGCACTGGGCCGATCCGCCGGACCACGAGAGCCCTCGCTGGACCAAGGCGGGGATGCGGGTCGGCGAGCCGGACGAGATCGTAGGACTGGCCCTCTACCTCGCCAGCGACGCCTCGAGCTACACCAACGGCGCCCAGATCCGCGTCGACGGCGGGCCGGTGCGCGCCCGGCGCGAGGCGATCGAAGCGAGCGCCAGACCATGAGCGATCGCTACGCCCGCTACCAGCGCCTCGCCGTCGACCGGCCGCGGCCGACCGTGCTGCGCATCACCATGACCAACCCCGGCCGGCTCAACGCGGCGGACGCGGCCATGCACGCCGAGCTCGCGGACATCTGGGGCGACGTCGACCGCGACGATTCCGTGGCCGCGGCGATCCTCACCGGCGCGGGCAAGGCGTTCTCCGCCGGCGGCGACTTCGACATGATCGAGGCGATCACCAAGGACTTCGCCGTCCGGTCCCGGGTGATGCGCGAGGCCCGCGACATGGTGTACGGCGTCCTCAACTGTTCGAAGCCGATCGTCAGCGCCATGCGCGGGCCGGCCGTCGGCGCGGGATTGGTGTGCGGGCTCCTCGCCGACATCTCCATCGCCACGCCCGAGGCAAGGATCATCGACGGCCACACCCGGCTCGGCGTCGCCGCCGGCGACCACGCCGCCATCGTCTGGCCGCTGCTGTGCGGCATGGCCAAGGCCAAGTACTACCTGCTGCTCTGCGAGACCCTGACCGGCGCCGAGGCCGAGCGCATCGGGCTGATCTCGTGCCTGGCGCCCGACGACCAGCTGGACGAGCGGGCCGTTGAGATCGCCGCACGTCTCGCCGACGGCGCGCCGGAGGCGATTCGCTGGACCAAGTACGCACTCAACAACTGGCTGCGGTCGGCGGGTCCCGCCTTCGACGCCTCGCTGGCGCTGGAGTTCCTGGGCTTCACCGGGCCGGAGGCGACGGAAGGGCTCGCCGCCCACCGCGAGAAACGGCCGCCGCGCTTCGGCAGTCCGTAAAAAGTGCAAACGCGAAATCGGCATGCGCAATAGGTGCTGATGCACTTATTTCTTGACAGCTCCGTTTGAGGCGCATACCGACTTCACCCTAGGTCGGGCGGACCGCAGGGGAGGCGCCGACCTTCGAATATCAATCGACAGCGTAGGGTGATGAACGTGGCCGGCGCTCAGGTCGTGGCGGAACGCGGCTTGCGCCGCTGGACAGGTCTGGATCCGAGCCGGGGATCGGTCCTCGATCAGGTCGATCGGCGGCGCGTCTTGGCGCGCGTCTACGACGTTGGGCGGCGCGCCGCGCCAGCGCAGATTCTGGCCCTGATGCGCTCAGCGCCCGGCGCGCTGTCGGGCGCCCGCGCGGCCCGCCGCGCCCGCGCCTCCGAAGCGCGCGGCGCGGGCCCGCGCCGCGTCGCCGCCGCGCTGGTGGTTGGCGGCGACCGCCGCCAGCAACGCTTCTGCGAGAGCTTCCTGCAGACGCTCGGCCTGAAGGTCGACCTCGCGACCAATGCCGAAGACGGCGTCACCGCCGCCGCGCGCACGCCTTATGGTCTGGTGATCGTGGACGCCCGCCCCCGCGGCTTCGACGCCGACCTATGGGCGCAGGTCCTGCAGGCGACCTCAGACCGGTATGGAGCGCCAGCGCCGGACGTCTACGTCGTGGTCGAGGACGAGGCGCAGTGGTCCGGAAGCGGCGACTCCCGGCCGATCCAGCACCCCGTGCGCGCGGTCAACCTCGTACGCGCTGTCGAGCGCCTGTCGCGCCCCGCGCGGTTCATCGCCGGCTGACCGACAGGCGCGACTCGGGACGATCGCCGCCCAATCGCCGCCCGGGCGGCCCCTTTTCACGGCCGCGTCGGGCAGTTGGAGCGCACTTTCAGGGGGCCAGGACCTAGGCGTTCCGCGACTCGGCTTGCGACGCGCCGATGCCCCACAACAGCCGATGCGCCATCTTGGGGTCGGCGGCGAGGCGCCGCACCAGCTCCTGCTCCAGCCGCACCGCGACTCGGAAGTCCGACTCCTCGAGACCGCGGGTCAGCTCGGCGTTGTCCTTGCCGATCAGGCGTCGCACCTGGGCGTGTGACTCCAGGCCCGCCGGCGTCAGGGTCAGAACGATCTTGCGTCGATCGCCGGGCGGCTTCGCCCGGTCGACCAGGCCGCCCGCCACCAGGTTGTCGACGATCCGGGTCAACGTCGTACGGTCGATGATGGCGTAGTCCGCGAGCTCGCCCATGGTGCACGAGCCGCGGCTGTGGATGATCCGTATCGCCCGGTGGGCGTCGAGACTGATGTTCAGCGGACGAAGCAGCCGCTCCACCCGCGCGTCGCGATAGCGATCGACGATCAGCACGAGGTGGAGGAAGTAGGCCGCCGGCTCGATCGGGAATTCCCCGGTCGGGTCGGGCGGATCGAGCTGGGGCGGATCGGACACGCGACAAAATGCTCTGCCTCGCAGCGGCTTCGCAAGGCGCATTCGCAGCATTTGCAGACACAATATGTGCGGATTGGCCTTTCGGCCGACAAATCCCCCGCTCTCCATGGTGCGACGCATGACGTCGGGGATCGCTTGTCAGCGCGGAGCAAAAGATGCTTCGTCGAGGCGATCGACACAGGGACGCCGCCATGCCGTTTCAGCCTTTCGACCTCTCCGCCAAGGTTGCGCTGATAACCGGCGGCAACAGCGGCATAGGGCTCGGCATCGCCGAAGGCCTCGCGCAGGCCGGCGCGTCGGTGGTCATCTGGGGCACCAACGAAGAGAAGAACCGCGCCGCCGAAGCCAGGCTGCTGCAGCACGGCGTCCGGGTCCTGGCCCAGAAGGTCAACGTCGGGGTCGAGACCGAGGTGGCGGCGGCGATGGAGGAAGCCATCGTCGCCATGGGCCGGCTGGACTTCGCGCTCGCCAACGCCGGCATCGGCGGCGGCGCGCCGTTCGCCGACGTGACGGCCGACATCTGGCGGCGGGTGATGGCGGTGAACCTCGAGGGCGTGGTCTGGACCCTGCGCGAGGCGGCCAAGCACATGCTGGAGCGCGCCAAGGCCGGCGACCCCGGCGGCTCGCTCGCCGTGACCTCGTCGGTCTCCGCGATCCACGGCGCGCCGCGCAACGAGGCCTACGCTTCCTCGAAGGGCGCGGTGATCTCGCTGGTGAGGGGCCTGGCCGTCGAGTACGGCCGCAAGGGCATCCGCGCCAACGCCATCGTTCCGGGCTGGATCCGATCCGACATGACCGCCGGCGCCCAATCGTCCGAGGTCTTCAACGAGAAGGTGATCGGCCGCGTGCCCGCCGGCCGCTGGGGCGAGCCGGAGGACTTTGCGGGCATCGCGGTCTACCTGGCCTCGGACGCCTCGCGCTACCACAGCGGCGACACCTTCGTGATCGACGGCGGCTACACGGTCTTCTGACCGCAACGCAAAATGAGAGACGGGACATGGAAGTCAGCTTGGCAGGGCGCGTCGCGCTGGTCACCGGAGGCTCGCGCGGCATCGGCAGGGCCATCGCGCTGGCGCTGGCGGAAGCCGGGGCGGACGTCGCGGTGAACTACCGCCGCGACGAAGGCGCCGCGAACGAGACCGTCGCCGAGATCGAGGCCCTGGGCCGCAAGGCCGGGGCCTACGCCGCCTCGGTGGAGAACTGGGACGAAGACCAGGCGATGGTCGAGGCCGTGCTGGACGACTTCGGCAAGATCGACATCCTGATCAACAACGCCGGCATCGCCAGCCGCGGCCAGGCCGTGGCCGACACCGATCCGGCCGAGATGGAGCGGGTGGTGCGCATCCATGCCTTCGGCCCGCACTACCTCTGCAAGCTGGTCGTGCCGCAGATGCGGGGCCTCGGCCGCGGCGACATCGTGATGATCTCGTCCGTCGCCACCTTGGGCATGGGCGCTCGCGGCGCGCCCTACAACATGGGCAAGGCGGCCATGGAGGCGCTGGCGCTGACGCTGGCCAAGGAGGAACGGAACCACGGCATCCGCACCAACATCGTCGCGCCCAGCCTCACCGTCACCGAGATGGGCAAGCGCCTGGCGCGCGCCGCCATGGGCGCCGAGGACATCCACCAGCTGGACGCGCGCATGCCCTTCGGCCGGGTCTCGACTCCGGAAGACGTCGCCGCTGCGGTGACCTGGCTGGTGTCCTCCGCCAACCCCTACGCCAATGGCCAGAAGATCAACATCAACGGCGGCGGCTGAACGGATCACCATTACCGGAAGTGTTCGCTTGAGACATCCGAGCGGCGCGCCGTCATTACCGGCGATATCGGCGCGCCGCTCGCGACGCCGCGCTGTCAGCGAGCCGCTGTTTGTCATTCACGATGTCAAAGATCCGCTGGCCGGTCGACCAGGCCTCGACTAGTTACTTCAGGTACTATGACTTGTCAACCCCCAAGGAGACGCCCCATGGCCTACGAACATCTGATCGTCGAACCCCGCGGCGACGCGCTGTGGGTCACCATGAACCGCCCCGCCCGGCTCAACGCGATGAACCACGGCATGATCGAAGAGCTGCGCGATCTCTTCGTCAGCCTCTCCTGGCGCCATGAGGTGCGGGTGGTGGCGCTGACCGGCGCGGGCGGGGCTTTTTGCGCCGGACTCGACCTGAAGGAGCGCAACGAACATACGGCGCCCCGCGGGGTCGGCGGGGCTCTGACCAGCCAGCGGCGGATCAGCGAGATCGTCATCGCCATGCGCCGCTGCCCGCAACCGATCGTGGCGCTGGTCGACGGCGCGGCGGCTGGCGGCGGCTTCGCCCTGGCCCTGGCGTCGGACGTGCGGATCGCCACCCCGACGCTGAAGATGAACGCCGCCTTCATCCGCATCGGCCTCTCGGCCTGCGACATCGGCGTTTCCTACTTCCTGCCGCGTATGGTGGGCGCGTCGGTGGCGGCCGAGCTGATGCTCACCGGCCGCTTCCTGGGCGCCGAGCGGGCGCGCTCGCTTGGACTGGTCAGCGCCGTGGTCGAGCCGGCGCAGTTGGAGGCCGAGGGCGAGAAGCTGGTGGCCGAGATGCTGCTGACCACGCCGCTCGGCCTGCGCCTGACCAAGGAGTGCCTGAACCACGCCATCGACGCGCAAGGCCTGGAGGCGGCCATCGCCATGGAAGACCGCAACCAGATCCTCGCCGCCCAGGGCGAAGACTTCGGCGAGGGCGTCCGAGCTTTCCTGGAGAAGCGAGCGCCGGTGTACGGGCGGAGCGCCTAAACCAGTCGGTCCCCGTCACGGGCTTTGGCGAAGTCCGCGCCCGGTGGGCATTGCAAGCGCTGTCGCCGACCGGCGCTGAAGCGAGGCAGGCCTTCCATGCACAGTCGCCGCGTGCAATCGTGGTCGCCACACGCGAGCAATGAGGGGGGGGTTTATGCGAACGTTGACGATCATCGCCGCTATGGGGGCGGCCTCGAGCCTGTGCGGAGTTGCGGCCGCCGCTCCGGACGCGCCTGCAGCCGCGGCGCTGGCCGCTAAGGCGGAAGCCTGCATCCAGTCCGCGGCGCCGGCGGTGGCGGCGCAGCCAGGCAGCCTCGTAGTCGGCGTCGACTTCCTCGTCGACGACCTTTGCGCCTCCGATGTCGAGCATTACGACACCTATCAGAACAGCGCCCGGCTGATCGAGCAGTTGCGCAATGCGGCGGCGACGCCGGCGATGAACTACGGGCTGGTCGCCACCGGCGCCTCGCCGGAGGTCCTGAAGAGCGTTGAAGCGGACGCGCAGGCGCAGGTCGACAAGCTGACGATCGATCCGCAAACCGGGGAATTGATCGAGCCTCCCGACTTCCATCCGTCGCAGAATTTCAACATCTATTTGATGTCGGCGAACGCGGCCGCGATGACAACTAAGCCAGGCTCGGAGTCGAATGCGCGGTTCAAGGCTGTCGCGGCACGAGCCCTGTTGGCCGCACGGACGCCGCCCGCGCACTAGTACCGGTGCACAGAGGTTTTGACGAGTTGAGGCAGGCCCAGG
>DATJRL010000429.1:0-2590 GCA_035504785.1 Caulobacteraceae bacterium | reverse complement strand
CGCTTCTCGGCAACCTCCGCGGTTATACTTAGCTGCGCCTGCGGCGCGGAATTGGCCGCCAACGAACGCGCCGGCGAGCAGCGCGTGCTGCGCCTCTACGGAACGCGCGACCTGATCCAGGCCGTGGACTCGGCCGTCGCTTTCTGGCCGCCGGCGAGCATGGCGAAGAAGGGCCAGATGTGGACCATGTCCGGCCAGATGCGCAGGGTCACGTCGACGCGCGCCAAACCCGCGCGCTCGGCCAGCAGGGCGGCGTCGCTCATCAGCACCTCTTCCGAGCCGACCTGGATCAGCATCGGCGGCAGGCCGGAGAGGTCGGCGAATACGGGCGAGGCGAGCGGCGCGTTCGCGTCGCCGTTAAGGCCAAGGTAGTTGACCTTGAAGTCGTCGATCCCGGCCTGGGTGATGATGAAGTCGGTCTCCAGCTTGGCCTTATAGGCCGGGCCGGTGTTGGTGAGGTTGACCCAAGGGCTGACGAGGTGCAGGCCCGCCGGCAGGGCGAGGCCCGCGTCGCGCGCGGCGAGCGCCGTCGCCACGCTGAGCCCGCCGCCGGCGCTGTCGCCCGCGATGACCGTGCGGCTGGCGTCGACCCCCTGGGCCGGCAACGCCTTCCAGGCGGAGAGCGCGTCGTCGACGGCGGACGGGAAGCGGTGCTCCGGGGCGAGGCGGTAGTCGACCACATAGGCGGTGGCGCCGGCCGCATCGGCCATCCGGCTCACCCAGCCCCGGTGGCTGGCGCAGCCGCCGATGCAGTAGCCGCCGCCGTGCAGGTAGAAGATGGTCCGGGTGGCGTCGGCGTTCTTCGGCGTCAGCTTCTCGGCCGGCACGCCCCCGAGCGTGATTGCCTCGACCTTGACGCCCTCCGACGGCGGCGCCGCCGCGCCCATGGCGTCGATGCCGGCGCGGCGCTGCTCCCAGGTCGGCGGCGGCGCGTCCGGCGGCGCGGCAGCGGCTTGGGCCATGAACGCTTCGCGCAAGGCGGCGACTTGCGGATCTCTCCACTCGGGCATGCTGTTCAATCCTCCCAGACGTCGTCGCGAGGAAGTCAGCATCACCTAACGGCGGTCAAGAGGGCGCCGGAAGCACGCGCTCGCGCTCAGGCCTGCATCGTCCAGCCTTCGACCCCCATCGCCGCCTGCCGCGAGGCTTCGGAGCGGGTGGGGTGCGGGTGGCAGGTGCGCGCCACGTCCTCGCTGGCGGCGGCGAACTCCATGGCGACGCAGAACTCGGCGATCAATTCGCCCACGTCCGGCCCGATCATGTGCACGCCCAGCACCCGGTCGGTGATGGCGTCCGCCAGCACCTTCACGAAGCCCTCGGCCTCGTCGTTGACCTTGGCGCGCGCGTTGGCGGTGAAGGGGAACTTGCCGACCTTGTAGGCGACGCCGGCGGCCTTCAGCTCCTCCTCGGTTTTGCCCACCGAGGCGACCTCGGGCGAGGTGTAGGTGACCGACGGGATCACGTCGTAGTTCACGTGCCCGGCCTTGCCGGCGATGATCTCGATGCAGGCCACGGCCTCGTCTTCGGCCTTGTGCGCCAGCATCGGCCCGTGGGTGGCGTCGCCGATCGCCCAGACGCCGAGCGCGCCGGTGCGATGGTGGTCGGTCTCGATGAACCCGCGCTTGTCGGGCGTGATCCCGACGCTCTCCAGGCCCAAGCCCTCGATGTAGGGCCGCCGGCCGATGGCCAGCAGCACGTAGTCGGCGGCGAGCGTCTCGGCCGCGCCGCCGGCCACCGGTTCGACGCTCAGCTCCACCTGCTTGGCGCTCGCCTTGGCGCCCGTCACCTTCGAGCCGAGCTTGAAGACGATCCCCTGCTTGGCCAGCGCCCGCTGCAGGGTCTTGGCGGTCTCGGCGTCCATGCCGGGGGTGATGCGGTCGAGGAACTCCACCACGGTCACCCGCGCGCCGAGCCGGCGCCACACCGATCCCAGCTCCAGCCCGATGATCCCCGCGCCGATGACGATCAGGCTCTTGGGGACCTCCGGCAAGGCGATGGCGCCGGTGGAATCGACGATGCGTTTCTGGTCGACGGTCACGCCCGCCAGCGGCGCGGGCTCCGAGCCGGTGGCGATGACGATGTTGTTTGTCGTGAGCGTGGTCAGCCCGCCGTCCGCGCCGGTCACCTCCACCTGGCCGGCGCCCGCGATCTTCGCCGAGCCCTTGATCCACTCGACCTTGTTTTTGCGGAAAAGGAACTCGACCCCTTTGGTGAGCTGGCCGACGGCGTTGTCCTTCTGCGCCATCATCTTCGGGAGGTTCAGCTTCGGGTTTACCTCGATGCCGAGGTTGCCGAACTCCTTGCCGGCCCTCTCGAACATCTCGGAGGCGTGCAGCAGGGCCTTGGAGGGGATGCAGCCGACGTTGAGGCAGGTGCCGCCCAGCGTGGCGCGCTTCTCGACGCAGGCGACCTTCAGGCCCAGCTGGCCCGCGCGGATCGCCGCGTTGTATCCGCCGGGTCCGCCTCGAGCCGAACGGCGCCGCAGTGGCAAGCGGCTTTGATCATCGGTCATATTCCTCCGCCAAAAAGCCTGACCGCAGGACGGCGAGAGCCTATATCCCGGGGCCACCTTTCGCGACCTTGAGAAGAC
>DATJRL010000428.1:0-4596 GCA_035504785.1 Caulobacteraceae bacterium | reverse complement strand
CAGAGCGCCGCGGCCTATGCCCAGATCAAGCAAGCCTTGGCGGCGCAACACGGCGACGACGAGGACGCCTACTACGCGGTGAAGGATCCAGTTTGCGACCTGATCATGGACGCCGCCGAGCTCTGGGCGATCCGGACGGGGTGGACAACGCCGCGGACCGACGCCTGAGTCGGCGTCAGAGCGCGACGCAGGCCTTCTGCTCGATCAGCAGCACGGGGTCGGTGTGGAACCGGCGATGGTACGCGTCACGGACGAGGTCGAGGCGCTGGCGCTCGTCCGGGGCGCCCGAAAGCACCAGAAGCACCGCCTCGCTTCGCTGGCGCTGGAAATCTCGCTGACCGCCTCGATCCTCGCCGAAGACGTCGGCGGCCAAGCCGGACGGGAAGCGCGGCCGGACCTCAGTGGCCAGGAAGGCGCGCCAGTTTCCGTTGGACACCGCCCGACCGTCGGCGAGATCTTGCGCGAAGAAGAGTTCAGCGGTCGTCGCGGCGTGGAGGCCTTCCGGGCAACTCGCAGTCGCCGCAAGGACTGGCGCGGCGGCAAGGGAAAGGGCTGCGGCGAGAAGCGTGCGACGCATGGAGCGCTCCCGATTCGAGGCGGGTTCACCAGAACCTAGCAAGCCCCGCGCCCGATCGCAGCTAGCCCTCCCCCACCAGCTCGCGGCCGATCAGGAAGCGGCGGATCTCGTTGGTGCCCGCGCCGATGTCATAGAGCTTGGCGTCGCGCAGGTAGCGCTCGACCGGATAGTCCTTGAGGTAGCCTGCCCCGCCCAGCGCCTGGATGGCTTCGAGCGCCGTGCGCACCGCGTTCTCGGAGGCGTAGAGGATCGCGCCGGCCGCGTCGAAGCGCGTGGTGCGGCCGGCGTCGCAAGCCTTGGCGACGGCGTAGACGTACGCCCGGGCCGAGTTCAGGGCGACGTACATGTCCGCCACCTTGCCCTGCATCAGCTGGAACGTTCCGATCGGCCGGCCGAACTGTTTGCGCTCCCGCACATAGGGCAGCACCGCGTCGAGGCAGGCCTGCATGATGCCGAGCGGCCCGCCGGCGAGCACCGTGCGCTCGTAGTCCAGGCCGCTCATCAGCACGCCCGCGCCGCCGCCTTCGGCGCCCAGCACGTTCTCGGCCGGGACCTCGCAGTCCTCGAAGACGAGTTCGCCAGTGTCGGAACCGCGCATCCCGAGCTTGTCCAGCTTTTGAGCGCAGCGGAAGCCCTTGAAACCCTTCTCGATCAGGAAGGCGGTGACGCCGCGCGAGGCGGCTTCCGGGTCGGTCTTGGCATAGACCACCAACACGTCGGCGTGCGGGCCGTTGGTGATCCAGAACTTGGAGCCGTTGAGCAGGTAGGCGTCGCCGCGGCGATCGGCGCGCAGGCGCATCGAGACGACATCGGAACCCGAGCCGGCCTCGCTCATCGCCAACGCTCCGACATGCTCGCCGCTGATCAGCTTGGGCAGGTAGCGCTGTTTTTGATCCTCCGTGCCCCAGCGCCTGATCTGGTTGACGCAGAGATTGGAGTGGGCGCCGTAGGAGAGCCCGACGGAGGCGGAAGCGCGGGAGACTTCCTCCATCGCCACGACGTGTTCGAGGTAGCCGAGGCCCAGGCCGCCGTACGCCTCCTCGACGGTGATCCCGTGCAGGCCGAGGTCGCCCATCGGCGCCCACAGCTGGCGCGGGAAGGCATTGTCGAGGTCGATCTGAGCCGCCAGCGGCGCGATTTCGGCGGCGGCGAAGCGTTGGGTCGAGTCGCGGATGGCGTCGGCCGTCTCGCCAAGGCCGAAGTCCATCATCGGGCCGTGATTGGGGATCATGTCCCGGCCTACCACGCGGCGCGGCGCGGCGGGAGCCGTGCTAGCGCGAGCGCGGCCGGCCGATGCGGTCGAGCAGGAAGTAGATCGCGGCCGCTGCGAGAGCGACGCCGGGACCGGCCGCGGCGAGGCCGGCGACGCCGGGCGCGAGGCCCAGGATTTCGTCGGTCGCCGGTTGCATCAACCAGAACCCTCCGAGGCCGGTCAGTCCCAATCCGACAGCGCCAATCGCCACGAGCGCCAGCACGCCGATCCCGCGACGGCGCGAGGGCTCCACCGCGACGAAAGGCAGCTCGCCGCGATCGAACGGCCTTGCGCTGAAGACCCCCGGCTCGGGCCTCGCGGCCGCCGGCTTCAGGGGCTCGACAGGCGACGGCTTGGCCGGCTCCTCCGCGTGCGGTTCGTGGAGAATGGCTTCGAGACGTTCTATCACCGCGGCCGCCGCCGCGGCGCTGGCCGAAGGCTCGTCCGCGGGATGGAACACCGGCTCGTCGGCGCGGGCGGCGGCTGCCCGCTCGCCGTCCAAGTTGGCGCGCGCCACGGCGGCGCCGGTCAGCGGCATCAGCGCGAGCGCGTCATAGTCGATGCGGGGCGGCAGGACAGGAGTCGGCGCGGGCGTCCAACCTTCCATCGGCTTCAGGAACAGCGCCTTCTCGGCGGCCCGACGCCGCACCAGCGCGTCGATGACGATGCGCTCGCCATCGAGGTCGGACTTGCGCCACATCTCCATGGCCATCGCCGCTTCCAGCGGACGTCCCTCGTTGAGACGACGCAAAGTCGGCGAGCCGCGAAAGGCGCGTGGCCCAATATTGAACACCAGCGACACCAGGGCGTCGAACTGGTTCTGGTTCAACGGCGCGTACACATGCTCGTTGACGGCATGGGCCGCCTGGATGAGGTCGTAGAGGAGCAGAGCTTCGGCGTCGCGCTCGGTGATCTCCGCTCCGGCCCGCGCCGTGAGCGTGTGGCCGTATCCAATCGTCCAGCGCCCGTCGTCGAGCTGCGCGGCGCGAGACCGGAAGCCCTCGAACGCCTTGATCAGCTCGACGGCCGAACGGGACACGGAAAGCCTGGCTCTCATGGCCCTTTCTGACCCGCTATGACACAGCGTGGGCGGCGCTCGCCCTACACGGGCAAGAAGAAGGCCGAAGCTAAAGCAGGATCAATGCGGCGATCGCAAGCAAGGCGAAAAAGCCGACGAAATCGGTGGTGAAGGTGACGATGATCGGCGACGAGACCGCCGGATCGCGGCCAAGCTTGTCCAGGACCAGGGGCGCGGCGATGCCGATCAGGGCGGCGATGAGGATGTCGGCCATCAGCGCCAGGCCCGCCGTCAGCGCCAGCTTCGGGTCGTGATAGAACCCAACGACCGCGAGGGCGATCATCGCCGACAGCGCCAACCCGTTGACGAGGCCAGCGACGACCTCTCGGCGCACGACCCGCCAAGTGTTGGCGGAGTTCAGCTCGCGCGACGCCAATGATCGGACCGCGACGGCGAGCGTCTGGACGCTGGCGTTGTTCCCGAGCGAGGAGATGATCGGCAGCAGCACCGCCAGCGCCACCACCTTGGCGACAACGTCCTGGAAGATGGCGATGGCGCTCACGGCCACCGTCTCGGTGACCAGGTTGACAACCAGCCAGGGCAGCCGGGAGCCGATGATGCCGGCGACCGAGGCGTCCCGACCGGCGTCGGATACGTTGGCCAGAGCGAGCATGTCCTCCTCGCCCTCCTCCTGGATGACGCCCACCACGTCGTCGACGGTGATCTGGCCCACCAGCCGACCGCCGGGGTCGACGACCGGGGCGGAGATCAGGTGGTACTTGTCGAAGATGTAGGCGACTTCTTCCTGGTCCATGTCGACCGGGATCTCGGTGACGGCTTCCATCACCTCATTGAGCGGCGTCTCGCGCTTGAAACGCACGACGCGGCTGACCGGCACGGCGCCAACAGGCCGCATGGCTGGATCGACGACGTAGACGTCGAAGAACAGCTCCGGCAGCGCATCGCCCTCCCGGCGCATGTGGTCGATGGCCTGTCCCACCGTCCAGAATTGCGGCGCATAGACCACCTCGCGCTGCATCAGGCGCCCGGCGGTCTCGTCCTCGTAGGCGAGGCTCGCCTCGATCGCGGACCGCTCGCCCGCCGGCAGGGCCGCCAGCACCGTGGCCTTCTTGGCCTCGTCGAGGTCATCGACCACGTCGGCCGCATCGTCGGACGCGAGCTCCGCAAGGGCGCGAGCCAACGTCGCCGGAGCGACGATTTCGAGCACCTCCTCACGGATGTTCGTGTCGAGCTCGGCGAGGATCTCCGCCAGGTGCTGGCGTGGAATGTGCGGGACGACCTCCTCGCGGTAGTCGGCGGTGAGGAAACCCATCAGGTCGGCGACGTCCGCGGGCCGCAGCGCCGAGACCAACTCCGCCAGTCGCTGCGTGTCGCCGCGGTCGGCGGCGTGGATGACCATTTCCACGAAAGCCGCGGCGAGCGCGTAGTCCTCATCGAGGGCCAGGTCTTCGAGGTCAGCGTCCGGCGTCGGCTCATCCGAGAGTTCGGCGGCTTCCCGGTCCATGGGCCCCTCCCTCAAGACGATGGCGATGCGCTCAGCCCGCTGACGATCTCCGCCCCTCTAGAACACTGGTGCGGTCGAGAAGACTCGAACTTCCACGGGTTGCCCCACAGCGACCTCAACGCTGCGCGTCTACCAGTTCCGCCACGACCGCATCGCGCCGGCTTTTATGCCTCGCCGGCCCCTTGGGGGCGGTGAGGGGGCCCCAATAGCAGATGCGTGAGACC
>DATJRL010000427.1:0-2749 GCA_035504785.1 Caulobacteraceae bacterium | reverse complement strand
GCCGCCCAAGCCAAGGGCCGTGAGCGCTACGAAGGTTACATCGAAGTGGTTGGCCGGCGTCTCGCTCGTGGGCGCAAGCTCGTCGACGAGATCGTGCGGGACGTTGGCGGACAGGAGGGCCAGCGGAATTCAGGCGGCGGTGCGTCCTGACTTGGGAGAGCGCCATCCCTGCCGCCTGTAATTCTATCCTGCGCCCCTACGCCCGCTTCAAGGTTGTTGCTTCGCCCCAGTTATGGCTCTTTCTAATCGACCCCGCTGACATCCGCCTCCGGACCGAGGCGACGTAGCGGGGCTCGACGTGGCAACGATCTCTTTCCGATCCGAAGCTTTCGCGCGTGGCGCGCGCATGCTGCGCACTGCGCTAGGGCCATCGATTTCTGGCTATCTCGAAGATCCGAACATCGTCGAGGTGATGCTCAATCCTGATGGTCGACTATGGATCGACCGGCTGTCCGGCGGCCTCGAGGACACCCGCCTCCGCGTCACGCCCGCCGACGCGGAGCGCATCGTACGGCTCGTCGCCCATCATGTCGGGGTCGAGGTTCACGCTGGATCGCCCCGCGTCTCCGCCGAACTGCCGGAAAGCGGGGAGCGTTTCGAGGGCCTGGTTCCGCCGGTGGTCGCGGCGCCGTGCTTCGCCATTCGCCGCCAGGCCGTCGCCGTCTTCACCCTCGACGATTATGTCGCGGCCCGCATCATGTCCGACCTGCAGGCGGAGCTCCTGCGCGCGGCGGTCCGGGAACGGAAGAACATCCTGGTCGCCGGCGGCACTTCGACCGGCAAGACGACGCTGGTCAATGCGCTCCTCGCCGAAGTCGCCAACAGCGGCGACCGCGTGGTCCTGATCGAGGACACCCGTGAGCTGCAATGCGCCGCGCCAAACCTTGTGGCGCTGCGCACCAAGGACGGCGCGGCCTCGCTTTCGGACCTGGTCCGCTCCGCGTTGCGGCTGCGCCCGGATCGAATCCCGATTGGCGAGGTACGCGGCGCGGAAGCCCTCGACCTCCTGAAGGCTTGGGGAACCGGACACCCTGGCGGCGTCGGCACGCTCCACGCCGGATCGGCCATGGGCGCGCTGCGCCGGCTCGAGCAGCTCATCCAGGAAGCTGTCGTCACGGTCCCGCGCGCGCTCATCGCCGAGACCATTGACGTCATCGCCGTTCTCGCTGGCCGCGGCTCAGCCCGGCGGCTCGCCGAACTCGCCGTGGTCAGGGGTCTTAGCCCCGCTGGCGACTACGTCCTCACCTCCGCAGGAGACTCATAATGCTGCTCAGCCGTATCCGCCGCCGCATTGATGCGGCGGCCGCCTTCGCCATCTTCGCCCTTGTCACCGCGCCAGCCTACGCCGCCGGCTCCAACATGCCCTGGGAGCAGCCGCTCAACCAGATCCTGGAATCGGTCCAGGGGCCGGTGGCCAAGGTCGTCTCGGTGATCATCATCGTCATCACCGGCCTCACTCTTGCGTTCGGCGAAACGTCGGGCGGATTTCGGCGGCTGATCCAGATCGTCTTCGGCCTCTCGATCGCCTTCGCCGCGTCGAGCTTCTTCCTGACCTTCTTCCAGTTCGGCGGCGGGGCGCTGGTCTGATGGATCGGGCAGACGCCATCCCCGGATTCTATGCGCCGGTCCATCGCGCCCTGACCGAGCCGATCCTGCTCGGCGGCGCGCCGAGGGCGGTGGCGATCGTCAACGGCACGCTCGCCGCCGCGGTCGGCTTGGGCTTGCGTCTCTGGATCGTCGGCCTCGCGATTTGGCTCATCGCGCATCTCGCAGCGGTCTGGGCCGCCAAGCGCGACCCGGCCTTCGTCGATGTGGTGCGTCGCCATCTCCGCTATCCGCAGCACCTCGTGGGCTGAGGCGGGATCCATGATGAACCTCGCCGAATACCGCCGGCGCTCACAGAGCCTCGCGGACTTCCTGCCCTGGGCGGCGCTGGTGGGTGAAGGCGTCATCCTCAACAAGGACGGCTCATTCCAGCGCACGGCCAAATTCCGCGGTCCGGACCTCGATTCCTCGACGCCCGCTGAGCTCGTCGCGATCACCTCGCGGCTCAACAATGCGCTGCGACGACTCGGCACCGGCTGGGCGATCTTCATCGAAGCCCAGCGACAGCCGGCCCACAATTATCCGCTCAGCGATTTTCCCGAACCGGCCTCCAGGCTGGTCGATGCGGAGCGTCGCGCGCAGTTCGAGGAAGAAGGCGCGCATTTCGAGAGCCGGTATTTCCTGACCCTGCTCTGGCTGCCGCCGGCCGACGATTCCGCCCGCGCCGAAGCCTGGCTCTATGAGAATCGCGCCCACGACGGCGCCGACTGGCGGGTCGCTCTGGACGGTTTCGTCGACCGCAGCGACCGTGTGCTCGCGCTCGTCGAGGGCTTCATGCCCGAGGCCGAATGGCTCGATGACGGCGAAACCCTGACCTACCTGCATTCCTGCGTCTCGACCCGCCGCCAGCGTGTCCGCGCGCCAGAGACGCCGATCTATCTCGACGCCATCCTGGTCGACGAGGATTTGACCGGCGGGCTCGAGCCACGGCTTGGCACGGCACACCTGCGCACGCTCACGATCACGGCTTTTCCGTCGCAGACCTGGCCGGGGTTGCTCGATGACCTCAACCGCCTCGCCTTTCCCTACCGCTGGGCCACGCGCGCCATCTGCCTCGACAAGACAGACGCGACCAGGCTTCTCGGCAAGATCCGGCGACAATGGTTCGCCAAGCGCAAATCGATCATGGCGATCCTCAAAGAGG
>DATJRL010000426.1:0-2876 GCA_035504785.1 Caulobacteraceae bacterium | reverse complement strand
GACGCCCATCTTCGGGTCGATCAGGTGGATGCGGGCGAGCCGACTGGCGTTGGTGGCGGCGATGTCCAGGAGCAGGGCCTGGATCAGCACCGACTTGCCGCTGCCGGTCGCGCCGGCGATCAGGGTGTGCGGCTCGTGGGGGGCGCCGCCGGCGAAGGCCCCGCCGAGGTTCAGATAGAGGATGTCGCCGTCCAGCTCTTTGAGGCCTAGCACGTAGGAGGTGTTGACGCCGGCGGCGTTGCGGTTGAGCGCGCGCCGCGCCCACACATCCCAAAGCGAGACGGTCTGCCGCTGCGGCCGCGCGATGCCGACCACGATCTCGCCAGGCAAGGGCGAGATAGAGATCAGGCGAAGGCCGTGGGTGGTCAGCAGCGCCGACTGACGCGCCTCAATGTCCTCGACCCGCAGCTGATCGCTGCCCTGGAGGCGCACCAACGCCGCGTTCGGCGTTAGCCGGGTGCCGACGATCTTCGCTTGTCGCGAGTAGCCTAAGAGCGCGCTGCGGAGCTTCTGGGCCGTCGCTGCGAGCCAAGCCTGGTCGTCGGCGGTGTCTTCCCGCGCGCGCTCGGCCTTCTCGCGGATGAGATCAGCGAGGCCCGCGCCTACCGGCGGGGGTGCCGGCGCACCAGCCGGTGCTGGCGTGGGCGCGGGAAGTTGCGCGGCCGCCGCGGGCGCCGGCTCCTCAGTCGACGACGGCGCCGGCGGGGCGGGCGGCGCCCCGGGCGCGGGCGGCGCGCCAGGCCCGCCGCCGTCCTCGTCGTCTCCGTCGTCGTCCTCGTCGTCGAAATTCTGGAGCACGACCGGCGCCGGGAGCGGCGCCTTCGGTTCGAGATCGATCGCCTTTGTCCAATCCACGCGCGGGGCCGGACTGCGGAAGCTGTCGGCGCGCCACGGGTGATCGCCGCCCAGCCCCTCGCGCAACGGCGCCAGCGGGTCCTTGGCTTCGTAGGCTTTGATCAGCGAGCGCAAGCCCTCGCGAGTGAAGGTCTCCTGCAGGCCGCCGGCGATGTCGGCGATCGGCTCCTGCTCGCCCAGACTGCTCGCATCGCTGGCCGGCCCCGAGATGAAGATGTGTGAGTAGCCGCGCAGGTCGATGGGCACCCTGCCCTGCCGGATGCCGTCGCGCACCCGCTCCAGCAGCGTCGCGTGGCCGAGGGCCGCAGTGCCGTCGAGCAACAGGTCGGCGATCCGCGACAGCCAGAGATCGCGATCGAGGCGGCCAGGGTCGCCGAATAGGGCGTCGTCCATCCGGGTGACGGTCTGACGCAGCTGCTGGCGGGACTTGCGGCTGGCTTCCGCCTGGCCGTCCGCATCGACGTATTTGGCCTCGGTCACGACCGCGCGCAGGTGCGCCTCGCCCGCGTCGTCCACGCCGACGCTAAGAGCCAGGATGTCGGCCAGGCCCTCCTCGCGCTGCCCGAGCCATTCCGCATAGTCGTCGAGCAGGAACCAGGCGACCGTGGCGCCGCTCCCGAGCTCCTCGGCGATCAGCGCGCGGCTCAAGACCAGGCCGATCAGCTCGCCCGCGGAGACGCCCCGCTTGGCCGCCCGCAGGACGATGTCCCCGGAGATCGCGTTGGCGTCGTCGATCATGCGGCGCGCCAGGTCGGAGAGCCGATCGTCCGGTAGGCCGAGATTGAGCTCGGCGAGCCGCCGGCGGACCAGGACATGCAGCAGCCGCAGCTCCGAGGTCGAGGAGACGACCATGTTGCGGCCGTGCGTGCGCTGGCGCCGGTAGCGGATGACGCTGATGCCCTGGGCGGCCAGCTGCCGCTTATCGAGCAGGTCGTCGTAGGTCGCGACCCATTCGGCCAGGGCGTGGACCTCGTCGAACATCGACTTCAGCCCGTGGTCCTGGAAGGAGATCTGCCGTGCCGGCAAATAGTGCTCGTGGGCGGCGTGCGACTGGCGGCGGATCACGCCGGCGACGGCGTCGATGTAGGCCCAGCCGACGTCGGGCTGGCGCGGACAGGTCAGATAGCTAGTGGCCTTCAGCTCGTCTTCCGCCGTCACGCGGCGGTAGGACCAGCGCGAGGGCACATGCTCAAGCAGCGTGGGGTTCTGCGCCGCGACGGGGACCGCGAACCAGTGTTCCCGCGCCTGGCGCGAGACCACGTCGTGCAGGAAGGCGACGTCGATCTGCCGCCCGACCGCGTCCCTAGGCCCGCCGCCAGCGTCCAACATGACGCCGATCCGCAGCTTCGACATGAAGTTGCGTGAGGTCTCGCTGACGACGATGGCGTCCGGATCGCCTTCCGATTTCTCGAGGAGCTCGGAGTAGACCTGGGCGAGCCGGGTGCGGTCGCGGTGGCGGACAAGGACGTTGCAGTGCACCTCGTCCTCGTCCTGCACCGCGCCGAGGGCGTTCACGGCCGCGAGCGGCAGCCCTGCCGCGTCGCAGTTGTAGAGCATGATGCTGAGGTCCGAGCCCTCGTGCGGCTGCAGGTCGAGATAGCGTTCGAGCAAGCCGCGGATCTGCCGCGCCGCCTCCGCCGGGTCCACGTCGGTGCCGGCCTCGGCCGGATCGCGCACCGGCCGCTCGAACAGGGAGTAGTCGTTGACGGTGCCGGTTTCGGCCAGCAGGACCGGCTCCGCGCCGTCATAGCCCACTGCGATCTCCGGGTAGAGCGGATGGGCCAGCTCCTCGCGCAGGTCGGAGAAGAAGAGGCGCGAGTCGCCGAAGTTCACGTCGTTGTCGGAGAGAAGGTAGTCGGCCAGCCCGGCGACGGAGCGCATCTTGATGGCTGTCGCCGCCAGGCGCAGGGGATGCCACGGGGCGACGATGGCCGATGGCGCCGCGCCGGTGATCTGCACGGCCCCAAGGGCCAGAATCGGCTCCCACAGGGCCTGCCGGTTGATATCGCCGGCGGCGTGCG
>DATJRL010000425.1:0-6275 GCA_035504785.1 Caulobacteraceae bacterium | reverse complement strand
AACGGCCGCTCCATCATCTCGCGCTGGTCGCGCAGATCGAGATCGGCCAGGTACGGTAGGAAGAGGTCGATCTGGTCGTTCTGCGGGTCTCGCCGGTCTGTCATCGTCCCATCCGCTCTCCGGTGACCCGACAGTCCGGTCCCCCCTCCGCTGCGCTGTTTCCCCGGGGAAACAGCTGCGCCAACCCGCGCCGAGGCTGTTTCCCCGGGGAAACAGCGCCTCAAGGCGCGACGCCCTTCCCTTTCGCCTTCAGCGCGGCGAGCGCTTCGGCGACCATCACCACGATCTCCTCATCGCTCGCGCCCGAACCCGCATGGATGCGGACGGTCGCGCCATTGCGGTTTGACGAGAGGACCGACACGGCGATCCGACCATGGGCCGAGTCGGCCCGGAACAGGGGATCGCCCGCGTCGGGGGCTTCGTGGGTCGCGGCTTGCAGCCGTCTCGTCACCTCGGCTGAGGCAAGGCTCGGCTCCCCGCGCGCGCGACGACGCGTCTGATCCGCGGCGATGGCCTCGGCCTCGGCCCGGGCCCGCTTCAGGGCGTTGGGGTCGTCTTTGGCGAGGGTCGCCAGCCGCTGCGCCAAGCCGTAGCAAACCTTCAGCTGGATGTCGGCGGGGCTGGCATAGGCGGCGACCGCCCAGTCGGGCAAGGCCGCGACGGTCATCATCTTGGACAGCCAGCCCTTCGACAGGTTGAGGCGCTCCGCCATGCGGTTCTGACGGTCGCCGTAGAAGGTTTTCAGCGCCTCGCGGTAATTGCGGGCCCGCTCGAAGTCCGAGACGTCCCGCCGCGCCCGGTTCTCGAGGTCGGCGAGGCGGAAGGCGCTTTCGTCGTCCAGGTTCTGCACCTGCGCCAGCAGCTGCAGGTCCGGGTAGTTATTCGCCCGCAGCCAGCTGATGCTCCAGTGGCGGCGCGTGCCGACGATGAGCTCGTACTCGTGCGCTGGATCGTCGGCGACCCGCCGCACCACGACCGGCACCTTCTGCCCGCCCTCGGCGAGGATCGAGTCGATCAGGTCGCGGCAGCTCTCCTCGGTCAGGCTGGCCTGGTGACGCGCGTTGCCCGCCCAGATGCTGACCCGCGCCGGGTCCAGGAGCAGCTGGGTCACCTGCTTGACTTCGCCTGTGGCGATGCGCGCCAACGCGGACTCGCGCGCCAACAGGGTCGTGCCGACCGGCCGCGGCGCCGGCGGCGCCTCGGGCGAGGGGAGGGGGCGCGCGCCCTCAGCCGCCGTCGCCGGCGGCGGCGGCGCGGGATCGTTGAGCAGGGTGCTGAGATACTCGGACTGGCGCTTGGACATACCGCCTCCCTAGCTCGCGGCCTGCAGGACGGCGGGCGCGTCCGCCCGGCCCCAACGGCGTCGGATCAGCTGCTCGATCTGCGCCAGCGCCTCGTCGAGGTTGTGACGACACCGCTTGTGGGTCTTGGGCGTGCCGATCGGCCTTTCGAGCTCGTAGACGCTCATCATCCGCAGAGCCGCATGGCTGATCTCGGCCGACTCCAGGATCGGCACCGGCAAGAGCGAAGCCCCGAACGCCTGCTCCATCACCTGTTGCACCATGGTGTGGCTGGGATCATTGGCGTCGAACTTGGAGCAGATGAGGCGGCAGAAGTCGTATTCGACGCTGATGCCGGCCTGGGTGAGTTGGTTGATCACCTGGTCCATCATCGACAGGAACTGCACGGTTGAGCAGAAGTCGGGCGTGGTCGCCGCCAGGGGGACGAGCAGTGCGTTCGCCGCCTGCATCACGGCCAGGGAAATCGTGCCCAGGGCTGGCGGCGGGTCCAGCAGCACCACGTCATAGTCCTGCGCTAGCTGCGCCAGCCCCTGACGGAGCTTACGGAAGCGCGACACCAGACCGCCCGCGCCGGAGCTGCCGGCCGCGGCCAGCTCATACTCGACGTCGAACATCTGCAGGTTGGAGGGGATCAGGTCGACGTTCGGCCAGGCCGTCGCCTTGACGGCGTAGCGCAGGTCGTCCTCGGTCGGTTCGATCGAGAGGTACGGGTAGAGCGTCTCTTCGCGCCGGATCGCGAAGTGCGGGTTGAACCCGAACAGAGTGGTGGTGGTGGCCTGGCTGTCGCAGTCCACCACCAGGACCCGATAACCGGCGACGGCCAGATAGTGGGCCAGGTGCACGGTCACCGTGGATTTGCCGACACCGCCCTTGAAGTTCTGCACGGTGATCACCGCCGGCGGATCGCCGGGACCCCGTCGCGGCGAGGCGCCCAGGACCTCGCGCATGTTGAGCAGAGCCGGGATGCTGTAGCCCAGCCGGCGCCCGGCCTCGCTTTCGGGGGGCGGCGGCAGGCGGCCGTCCTGCTCGGCCATGCGGATGCGGTTGGTCGAGCAGCCGAGCAACTCGGCGGCCTCGGCGATGCCGACCGTGACGTTCAAGGCCTTGATGCTGCCCGGCAGGAAGGCCGTGCGGCGCAGCCGCTCGACCATTTGCTCACCGGACTGGGCCAAGAGGCCAATCCGCTCGGCGTCGCCTAGTATTGCATTCATTGTCGCTGGGTCCCGCCAGAAATAACGTCTTCACAATCCGATGAATCGACTTGAATGAAAAGCGGCGTCAGACATCTCAAAGACGTTCAATCAGACCGAAGAGGTTAAGAAGCCGTTAACCCTCCTCGGGCGGCATCATCCCTGAGGTAGGGTCGGGCTAAAAGTAGTATTTTGACCCGCTTCCGGCTATGACGCACCCCTTGGCGCAGCGAGGTGGTCATGGCGACTCAAGCGATTCGGGCATCGTTCCAAGCGCGCGCCGGACGCCCGCGACCCGTTCACGCCTTGGGCCTCGCCGCGGCCCTCGCGGTGCTGCTTGCCGTCGGCTCCGTCGGCCCGCCGCAGCTGCTGTTCAACCACACCGCCAGCGAACCCTTCGGCTTCTATTGGCGGACCGGCGCCGGGCCCTCGGTCGGCGCGCTCGTGGCCTTCATGGCCCCGCCCGCAGCGCTTCCCTATGCGGACGCGCATCTGCCCGCCCTGAGGCGCGAACCGATCCTCAAGACGATCGCCGCCGGTCCCGGGGACCGCGTCTGCGCGGACGGCCGGTCGCTGGCCATCAACGGCGTCGTGCGGGGACGCATCGCCGACCGCGACGGGGCGGGGAGGGCGCTGCCGCATTGGGCCGGCTGCCGGACCCTTCGACCTGGCGAGCTGTTCGTCTTCTCGGCCCGCGTCCCCAACTCGTTCGACAGCCGCTATTTCGGTCCGATCCCGACGCGTGCGGTGCTTGGCGTCTACACCCGCCTGGGGGCAAGCTGATGGATCCCGCCGCCCTCGCGGGTGTGTGCGCGCTGCTGCTGCGCGACCACGCCCCGCCCACTGCTCTAGGCTCGGCCGGTTGCCCGACGGCGGTCGCTCCCGCTGCGGCGCCTGACCTCGCGCGGCTCCGGCTCCTGGTCGATCAAGGGGGCGCCCGCGAGGGCATCGCGCGGGTCGCCTATGCCGAGGCGGGCAACCAGGGCGACTCCGGCCTCGCGGGCGTGGTCTACACCATCCTCAATCGCCTGGCCGACGGTCGCTGGGGGCCGACAGTGGATGCAGTGTTGAACGCCCGCAGCCAGTTCGAACCGGTCATGCGCGCCGGCGGCGACTGGCGCGCCCTGGCGCCGGTCTCGGCCGCGGCGCAGGCGCGGATCGACACCATCCTCAACTTGGCGCTGGACGGGCGCCTGCCGGACCTCACCGGGGGCGCCCGGTTCTTCCAGAACCCGACCGTGGTGGCCGCCCGCGCCCGCGCCGGCGAGGTGTCGCCGGCGCTCGTCGATTTCGGCGGCGCGGTTCCCTCCGCGGTCATCGGCGCGCACCGGTTCTATGCCGCGGCGGGGCCGGGAGCGCGGCCCGGGCGCCGGTCCGCTGCGCCCGCCCAGACGCACGCGCGCGATGACCTGTTCGTCGGCGAGAACCGCGCCGCCTCTGCGCCTGTCAAAGGCGCCGCCGCCGCGCCAGGCGGCGTCACGGGCGATCCCAGCCAGGCGCTGTTCGTCCGCGCCGATGGCCACGTAGCGGCCGTCGAGACCGCCGCTGACGGCCGCTAGCCGGCCTCCAGACCGGCGTAGTCGGGGTCGACGTCGGCGCCCCTCAGCGGCGCCTCTTCGGCCATGGCGGAGGCGACGAGCGCGTCGAAATCAGGCTCCTCGGCGGCGGCCGCAGCGAGCGCCAGATCGAGCGGGTCGGCGGGGTCGCCGCCGGGCCGCAAGGGGAGGGGCGCGTCGCCCAAAAGATCGCGCACCGTCAGCCGGTCGCGCGCCGAGGCGACGCGGCGATCGAGGATGTCCAGGGTGAGCGTGAGGAGCTCGCGATCGCCGGCGGCGACCGCGTCGATCAGCTCGGCGAGCAGAGCGCCGCCGATGATGATCTTGCCGCGGGTTTCGCGCTTGCGGCGGCTCACCGACCACAGCGCCTCGAGCCGCTCGACCCGCGCTTTCAGCACGGCGAACCGCTCGGCCTCGTCCTGGATGTCATCCAGCGGGCGGACGTGGCGGCGTTTG
This sequence comes from Caulobacteraceae bacterium, assembly GCA_035504785.1. GTDB lineage: Bacteria > Pseudomonadota > Alphaproteobacteria > Caulobacterales > Caulobacteraceae > Acaudatibacter. Next base: position 1,772 of record DATJRL010000425.1, on the reverse strand, counting down.
TGGACGCCGTCCTGGCCGCCCTCGCGCAACGCGGTCTCCAGGGCCTCGTAGCGGGCCCGGAGGTCGGCTTCGAGGTCGAGGCGGCGGCGGCCCGCGCGCTCCTCCGCCCGCGCTTCCCACAAGTCCCGGCGGCGGGTCTTCTGAGCCTCGGTCCGGGGCCGGTATTTCGACGGCCGCGCGTTTCGTCGCCGCTTGTCGACCATAGGCCCGCTCCTTCAGTCAGGCCCCACCCTCGCGGGATGGTTCGATATCTTCGGCCCGGATCGGGACAAAACTATCATTATAGCCCGAAGTGGGCCAAGATGGTCGTAGCGGCAGATTGAGGACAAGGGCGCATATACCAGTCACGTGGGCTACGCCCCGTGACTGCGCGGTCAGGCGGCGCCCGACACCCTCAATCCCCGCTTCGGTGAAGGACCTCCCCCGATGGGCCAAGGGCGTTGCCCTTAGCGATCCCGTCGGCCGGAGGCCGAAGGAGAGAGCGGGTAGGGCATGGCCTCGTTCCTGTGCCAGGTGCAGACCATCCAGCGGAGCGAGGGCCGCTCCGCCGTCGCCGCGGCCGCTTACCGGGCCGGCGCGCGCTTGGTCGACGAACGGCTGGCGATGGAGTTCGACTTCGCCGCCAAGGCCGGCGTCGAGTTCAGCGAGGTCCTGACACCGGCAGGCGCGCCGGCGGCCTTCAGCGACCGCGAGGCGCTCTGGAATGCGGCCGAGACGGCCGAGCGCCGCAAGGACGGCGTGCCCGCCCGCGAGATCCTGCTGGCGCTGCCGCATGAACTCGACTTCGGTCAGCGCCGCGCGCTCGTGCGGGCCTTCGTCGCCGAGCACGTCACCGGCCTCGGCATGGTGGCCGACGTTGCCATGCACACGCCGGGGGCGGAAGGCGATCAGCGCAATTTCCACGCCCACATCCTGGTCACCACGCGCCGGCTGACGCCCGAGGGATTCGGGGCGAAGGCGATGGACTGGCGGAGCCCCGCGCAGCTGCGCGCCTGGCGCGAAGGCTGGGCCGATCTGCAGAACGAGCACCTGCGCCGGCATCTGGGCTTGCACGCGCCGCAGGTGAGCCATCTGAGCCTCGCCGACCAGGGCCTGGCGCGCGACCCGACCGAACACCTAGGGCCGGCGGCGACGGCGCTGGAGCGCAAAGGCGAGCGCACCGATCGCGGCGAGCGGAACCGCGACATCGATGCCCGAAACGGGGCTACCGATCGGGCGCGCCGAGACTACTCGGAGAGCGCCGATCGCATCGCGGCGAGGGCGCCGATGGTCGAGGCGCCGATCGAGCAGCTGATCGCCGAGGCGCGCCGCGTGCGCGCGTCGCTGCAGGCCGACCGCGACGCCTGGACGCGCGAGCGCGAGGGCCTGGCCGGCGTCCGCGTCCCCACGACGGCGCAGGTCGAGCGCAGCCTTCTGGATGAGGATCGCGGCCGTCTGGCGCGGGCGCGGCTGCGGCGCCAGGCCGTCGAGCAGCGCGTGCGGCGCACGCGTTCGCGACGGCTCGCGCTGGTCGGCTGGATCCGCAACCCCGCGCGCATGATCTGGGCCAAGCACGCCGAGCTCAACGCGATCGCCCGCGCGCGTCGGGGCGAGCGGGAAGCGGCGCTTCGCCTGCAGATGCGTCAAGCCTGGCTGGGGTCGGCCGCCGGACAGACCCTGGTGGCCGCCCGTCGGCAACCGGGGCTCGACGCCGCGGCGGCGGCGAGCCGTCAACGCCGCACCTTGGCGCGCAAGATCAGGCGGATGGAGCGCCGGATCGAGGCGGCCTCCGG
>DATJRL010000424.1:0-16951 GCA_035504785.1 Caulobacteraceae bacterium | reverse complement strand
GTTCCGCCGCGAAGTTGCGTCCGAGCTTGCCGCCGAGATCGACGACCCCCGCCGAGGCGTCCTGGTGCAGCGGCGTGAACCGCCGGGTCGGACGCCGCGCCAGCGCCTCGTCCCACTCGGCGTTGGACAGATAGAGCGCCGAGGGGGGCAGCGGGCGGTAGTGCGCCTTGCGCTCGGCGCCGGCGCGCGCCTCGTAAGCGTCGGCGATCATCGACAGCCGCTCGTCGCGGGCCGAGACGGCGAGATGGTCGATGGCGATGAGCGCGTCGCCCGGCAGGTAGTCGAAGAGGCTCGCCATCTGCGGGTAGATCAGCGGAAGCCAGTGCTCCAGCCCGGCCCGGCGCGCGCCGGCGCTCACCGCGGCGTACAGCGGATCGTCGCCCGCCGACCCGAACGCGGCGAGATAGCCCTTGCGGAAGCGGGCGACGCCGTCGGCGTCCAGCAGCGCTTCGCTCACCGGCAGCAGGTCGACCCGCTTCAACTGCCGCGTGGAGCGCTGGGTCTCGCGGTCGAAGGCGCGAATGGCGTCCAGGGTGTCGCCGAAGAGGTCGAGCCGCACCGGCTCGTCAGTTCCGGGCGGGAAGACATCGATCACCCCGCCGCGCACCGCGAACTCGCCGCGCTCCGAGACTGTCGAGGCCCGGTGGTAGCCATTGACGGCGAAATACCGCTCGAGGTCGGCCATATCGACCCGCGCACCCACCTCGGCCGAGTAGCCGGCCGCCAGCACGTTCGCCTTCGGCGGCAAGCGCTGCAGCAGCGCCGCCGCCTGGGTCAGCAGCAGCACCGGCGTCTTGTCCCAGCCGCCCCGCGCCAGACGCGTCAGGGTCGCCATGCGCTCGGCCGAGACGGCGGCCGACGGGCTGACGCGGTCATAGGGAAGGCAGTCCCACGCCGGCAGCCGGAGCACCTGCATATCCGGCGCGAAGAAGGTCAGCGCCTGCTCGAAGGCTCCGGCGCGGGAGCCGTCGCGCGCCACGAACACATTGAGCCCGCCCCGCGCCCGGGCGAGATCGGCCATGACCAGGGCGTCGAACCCCTCCGGCAGGCCAGATAGTTCAAGGGAATCCGTCGCTTGGGCGACGCGCTTAATGTCTTCGGCGAGGGCCAATGGATTACCGCGAATTGGGGATGCGCGCGCCGCCGCGCGCCTGGAAGGCGCGGATCCGCGCCAGGAGTTCGGTCTCGAAGGGATCCGGCGCCGGATCGGTCCCGACGATCCAGCCGTAGACGTCGTGGTCGGGCTGATCGAGCAGCGCCTCGAAGGCCGAGATCTCGGCCTCGGTGAAATCCGAGGCATGGGTGTCCGCGAACGGCCCCAAAATCAGGTCCGCTTCCCGAAACCCGCGCCGCCAGGCGCGGAACCGCAGCCGCTTCAGCCTCGTCTCGTCCATCCCGAAGTCGCGCCATATAGGCGCTCGTTTCGCCGAGGACCAGCCGCGAAGACGGTTAGCCGCGCACCGGCCAGAACGGCACGAGCATCGGCGTGCGGCGCCGGTAGTCGGCGTAAGCGCTCTCCCCGAGCTCGGCCATCAGGAAGCGCTCTTCCAGCCGGGCCTTCAGGAAGAAGCCGAGCGTGAAGAAGGCGAAACCGACAAACCCCAGCGGGCTGGCCAGCTGCAGGGCGACGCTGGCGAAAGCCGCGAGCAGGCCGGTGTAGATCGGATGCCGCACCAGCCGGTACGGCCCGGTCTCGACGATGGCGTGCGCCTCCTTGCGCTGCACCGTGCCCGACCAGAGGCTGCCCAACGTCAGCCGCGCCCACCAGGTGAAGCCGAGACCGGCCAGGCAGACGACGAACAGGGCCCATCCCACGACGCCCGGCGGGCGCAACAGCGTCCAGTCGCCCGCCAGATGGAACGCCCCGGCGGCTCTCGCTTCGAACGGTCCGTACAGCAGCACGCCGCCGATCGCGGTGGGGACGATGTAGGCGGCCTGGTCGAGCAACGGCGGGCGAGCCGCGGCGCGGCGCGTCCAGATCGCCGCCATGAACCAGGACAGCACCCACAACCCGATCGCGACAACGGAGGCGCCGAGCGGGCTCACTTGGCCGACTCGCGCAGCAGCTCGGCCAGCCGGTCCTTCCAGTTGATCGCCCAGGTGTGGGCGCCGTGGCCGATGTCGTCGGGAAGGATCAGGTCGTAGCGGCCGGCGTCGAGCAGCTGGCCGGGTCCGAACAGCTCGCCGGCGAACATCGGCGCCTGGGCGAGGCTGGCGCCGGAGCCGCCGGCGGGCGCCGTCGCGAGCGCCGACAGAGCGAGAACCCCCAGCAACAGCCTCAACATTTGACGCCACGCCCCCCTGGCTCATCCGCAATCGTCGCATCGTACCCGATCCTGGCGGCGCCGGGATCGGGGAGGAGCGCAGGGAGGAGCTTGAATCCGCCTTCCCCCAATGCTTCACCACCGCCAGCTATGAGGAGAGCCCGATGACCCTGGCCGCCGGCGACAAGGCCCCCGACTTCGACCTGCCCACCGACAATGGACACGTGGCGCTGAAGGATCTGAAGGGCAAGGCGGTGGTGCTCTATTTCTACCCGAAAGACGACACCTCCGGCTGCACCGCCGAGGCGCAGGGATTTACCGCGGCGGCGGCCGATTTCGCCAAGGCCGGCGCGGTGGTGGTCGGGGTCTCCAAGGACTCCGCGGCCAGCCATGGCAAGTTCAGGACCAAGTACGGCCTCGAGGTCGTGCTGGGCTCGGCCAAGGACAACGACACGGTCGAGCGCTACGGGGCCTGGGTCGAAAAGAGCCTGTACGGGCGCAAGTACATGGGCATCGACCGGTCGACCTTCCTGATCGACAAGGGCGGCGTCATCCGCCGCATTTGGCGCAAGGTGAAGGTGCCCGGCCACGTCGCCGAGGTGCTGACGGCGGTCAAGACGTTGGCGGGGGCTTGACGAGAGTCGCGGCGAGCCGTGGCGTCGCGTCGCGCGGTTCCGGCGGCTGCGTACGCAGTCCTCACGCAAACCTGAACGTCGGGCGATTACTTCGCGATACTAATGCTGAGATCCCAACTCCTGTGGAAAGCTTTGCCGCGGGATGGGCCGTGTCGTGGCGGACTTGCGTTCGAATTGTGACGCTGTGGAGAACGTCACGAAAGCGTCGAAACATGGGTTGCGCCGGTTCCGGAGATGGGGGCATATCCCAACGCCGTCGGTACGTTCGCGGGGCCCCGCAAAGCCATGAGCCTTAGACGCTTCGCGCGCCTTGCCCGCTGGCTGGAAGAACTCTTCCCTGAACGTCACATCTACCTGCGCTCGGGCGGCGAGATGCGCAGCTTCCTGCTCACGTCGCGCCGCCAGATGGCGATGGCCGCCGCCGTCACCCTCACCGCCGCGTGGCTGGGTTTCTCCACGGCCGCGACCTTTGTCGCTGTCCTCGCCCCTTCCAAGGGCGACCAGGAGGCGGCGCGCACCGAGGCGCGCTACGAACGCTGGATCGCCGACCGCGACGCGCGGCTGTCCAGCGCCGTCGCCCAGCTCAACGCCTCCGGCGGCTCGTTCCAGGATCTGGCCAACAGCACCGAGAAGCGCCACGCCGCGCTGGCGCTGCTGCTCGGCGACCTCAAGGGCGCGCCAGGCGCTACGCAGGCGCTGATGCCCGCCCTGATCACACAGCCGACCCAGGGCTCGCCGGCGCAGCGCATCCAGGCCGTGGAGCAGGACCAGGACCGGCTGATCGACGCGGCCGAAACCTACGCCAGGAGCCGCGCCGACCGGCTGAAGCTGGCGTTCCGCCTCGCCGGGCTCGACCCCTCCGCCTACGCCGGCGCGTCCGACGGCCTCGGCGGCCCGCTGATCGACGGCAAGGACCCCCGCGCCTTGGCCGCCGTGCTCGACGTGGACGAAGATTTCGCCGCCCGTCTGCAGCACGCGGTGGCGGACATCTCCGACATGCAGGGCCTGCAGGCGTCGGAAGGCGCGATTCCGCTCGCCCGCCCCACCGTCGACGCCCGCGAGACCAGCGGCTTCGGCGTGCGCACCGATCCGTTCACCGGCCGCCCGGCCTTCCATCCCGGCCAGGACTTCGCCGGCGCCTACGGCAGCCCCATTTACGTGACCGCGCCGGGCGTCGTCTCGTTCACGGGCGTGCGCAGCGGCTATGGCAACACCATCGAGGTCGACCACGGGCACGGCTTCAAGACGCGCTACGCGCACCTCTCGGCGATCTCGGTCTCGATAGGCCAGCAGGTCGCCGTGGGCCAGAGGATCGGCGCCATGGGATCCACTGGACGCTCGACCGGCACGCACCTGCACTATGAAGTGTGGGTGGATGGCCGCCCCCAAAACCCCCTCCGCTTCGTAAAGGCCGGTGACTATGTTCAGCAAATCAAGTTCTAACCCCACGACGCCCCAAACCCCGTCTCCGGGGACGCCAGCGCCCGGACCGCAGACCGCCGCGACGCCCTCGCCGTCGTTGTCGTTGTCGCCCCAACCGGAGACGACGCGCGTCACCGCGCCACGCCAGCGCGGCGCGTCGCTGATCGCGCCCGACATGACCCTCGAGGGCAATATCACCGGCGGCGGCGAGATCCAGATCGACGGCGTGATCAAGGGCGACGTCCGCGTCGAACACGTCACCGTGGGCGACGGCGGCGCCGTGGAAGGCGGCATCTACGCCGAGGCGGTCGAGGTGCGCGGCAAGGTGTCGGGCTCGATCACCGCCAAGCAGGTGCGGCTCTACGGCGCATGCCACGTGGACGGCGACATCACCCACGAGCAGTTGGCGATGGAGACCGGCGCCTTCTTCCAGGGCCGTTCGCTGCGTCTGCAGCGCCAGGCGGCCCCAAGGCCCGAACCGACGGCTCCGCGCGAGCCCAGCCTCAACGCCAAGACGGCGCCGGCCGCCCAGGCCTGACTCTCCCAAGAGACTCGGCGGTCCCGCCTGAGCGCCCCCGGCGAGACTCTCCGCCGCTCGCGCGGTCCCGTTTCCCGCGGGTGAGGAGAAAATCCTGTTCCCCCTGAGAAGGGGGAAGTCGCCCGAAGGGCCGAAGCGGCGTGCGCGGCATCTTGCCTCCGGCGCCGTTCCCCCTACCATGCGCGCCGGTGTTGGCGGTCGGTCGGGCGAATGGCGGGCGTCTTCCTTTCTTACTCGCGGGCCGATCGGGCCATGGCGGTGCAGATCGTCCGTGGGCTGCGCGCCATCGGCGCCGAGGTCTGGTGGGACGAAGACATGCCAGGCGTGGACTGGCAGCTGGAGCTCGACCGCCAGATCCACGAGCTCGGCTGCGTCGTCGTGTTGTGGACTCCGTCCTCGATCAACAGCCGCCACGTGCGCGACGAGGCGCGGCTGGCGGATTCCCAACAGAAGCTGATCAACGCCCTCGACGGCGTCACCAAGCCGTCGTTCCCATTCGACCGGGTCAACGGACTGCCGCTCGACGGCTGGAACGGCCACGAGCCGCACAACGGCTGGGACCGCTTGGTCAAGACCGTCGAGGACCACCTGGTCACGGTCGGAGGCGTCCAGCCCGGCGACCTCACCGGCGCCCTCGACAAGTTCGAGCGCGACATGCGCCGCAAGCAGACCGCCGTGGAGCGGGCCGAGGAGGCCTTCCAGCAAGCCAAGACGCTGGAGGACGAGGCCGAGACCGCCGTCGTCGAAGCGCAGGCCGCGCTGCAAGCCTCCGAGGCGCAGTTGCGGCGCGTGTCGGAGCTGCAGGCCAGTTCGCGCCTGCTGCTGGCCGCCCAGGCCGACTTCGACGAGTGCCGCAACACCAAGGCCGAAGCCGACAAGGCCCGCCGCGCCGCCGCCGCGACCCTCGCCACCGCTTCGCGCGCCCTCACCCGGGCCCGCAACGACGTCGCGCGGATGTTCACCGACATGGAGGACACGTCGCTTGAAGCCCGGCCGGAGGCGGAGGGCGCGGGCGAGGTCGAACCGCCGGGACCCGGGGCCCGACTCGACGAGACCCAGGCCGAGACCGTCGAGCCGGGACCATCCGAACCCGAGTCGCCGGAGCCGGATGACGATCTGCGCAAGGCCCAGCCCCCCATCCCCACCCCCGCGCCGCCTCCGCCGCCTCCGCCGAAGCCGGATCCGAAGCTGAAATCCGATCCCGGCAAGACCACGATCTCGCCGCTCACGGCCCCGCTGCGCCGCCTCTCGCCGGCGGCCGTGCTGGCCGGCGTCCTGGTGGTCGCGCTGGTCGGTCTGGTAGTGATGTTCTCGCATTGGTCGCCGAAGCCCATCCCCGCGAACGTCATCGACGCGAACGCCAACGCCGCCGACACCAACGCCAGCGCCGACAACGCCGCGCCCGGGCTCGTCATCCCCAGCACCCCGCCGGCGGAGGTCCAGCCCGCCGCCGTCGGCGCGTGGTCCGGCAACGGCTCGACGTGCGACAACCCGTTGAAGCTCGCGATCGGCGGCGGCTCCGGGCAGAGCGGAAAGGCGATCTCGATGACGATGATGGACAGCGTCACCTCCGGCGCCGTGAAGGAGGTGCAGCCCGACGGGACGGTCGTGGCTCAGATGACCGACGGCGTCTGGACCTACCAGGCCGACGGCGACACGCTGAATGTCACCGCCCCCGGCGGGGCCAAGCTGAGCTACAGCCGATGCGCCAGTTGATCGTCGGGCCGGTGCTTCTGGCGTCCGTCGCGTGCGGCCTCGCCATCGCGGGATCGGCCAGCGCCGATTCCACCACCGACGTCCTCTGCCGCGGCGTGTCGGCGGAATGGTCGCGGGTGAAGGGAGGGACGGACGTCGCGGCGATGAACCGCGTCATCGCCGAGATCGCCCACGTCCCGGTGTGCGCCAATCTGCTCGCCGAGGCCCGCGCCCGGCGCAACGCCGTCGAAGCGGCCGATGCGCACGAGGCAGCCGTGCGCAAGGCGGCGCAGCAGCGGCAAGCCGCCCTCGCCCGCCAGGCGGCCGAGCAGGCCGCGGCCCAGGCCGCCGCCCAACGGTCCTCGTCGTCGAGCCAGGGCGAACCCGACTCCGCATCCGGCGCCGAGGCGCGGGGCGTCACCGCCTACAACGCCCAGAACTACAAGGACGCGCTGGAGTACTTCCGCACCGCCGCCAACCAGGGCGACGCCGACGCCCAGACCTATCTGGGCGTGATGTTCGATCTCGGGCAGGGCGTGACCCAGGACTATGGCGCCGCCATGTCCTGGTACCAGGAAGCGGCCTCGCAAGGGAACTCCGCCGCGCAGTTCGATATCGGCATCCTGTACGAGAACGGCCGCGGCGTGCAGCAGGACTACGCCAAGGCCATGGCGTGGGACCGCAAGTCCGCGGATCAGGGCAACGCCAATGGCGAGTACGAGGTCGGCTACCTGTACGAACACGGCCTCGGCGTCGCGAAGGACTACGATCAGGCGCTCGGCTGGTACCGCAAGGCCGCCGCGCAGGGCGATTCCGACAGCGAGTTCGCGGTCGGCCTCTTCTACGACAACGGCTGGGCCGTGCAGCAGGACTACGCCCAGGCCATGGCCTGGTACCTGAAAGCCGCGGCGCAAGGGAACTACAGCGCCGAGTTCAATATCGGCTTCCTCTACGACAAGGGGCATGGCGTCCCGGTCGACCCGCGCCAGGCGGCGGTGTGGTACCGCAAGTCGGCCGATCAGGGCTTCGCCGAGGCGGAGCGCACCCTCGGCATGATGTACGAGGCCGGCCGAGGGGTGCCGCAGGACTATCACGAGGCTCTGACGTGGGTGCGCAAAGCCGCGGACCAAGGCAATGTCACCGCCTACGACAATGTCGGCTACATCTACCTGAAGGGCCTCGGCGTGCGGGCCGACCCCGCCCAGGCGCGCGCCTGGTACCAGAAGGCCGCCGACGCCGGCGACCAGGACGCCCAGAACTGGCTGTCGCAGAACCCGTCGTAGCGGACTGGGTAGGCGGTCGCCGCCGCAACTTTGCGCCTCGGCGGTGGCCGGCGGTGGGCGCGGGGTCGACGCGGCGGGCGGAGCTGGCGTCACGACCGGGACTGCACATTGTCCCAGAAAGCCGCCTTGCGGGCGTGCTGGAGCTGGAGCTGGCGCCGATAGTCGTCGTGGGTGGGATGGGGTCCGAAATCGTCGATGCGCCGCCGACGCCCCGAACTAGGGATTTGGTGGGACGAAAAAGGCCGGTTAGCGTTGAGCAGCCGTGCGTCTCCTCGGCGGCTGAGTGGCGATCGGATGCGGACTATAGCGGTAATCGCGCGCAAGGGTGGGTCGGGCAAGACCACCGTCGCGACGAATCTCGCGATCGCCGCCCATCGTCGCGGCCTGAAAACCGTGCTGGCGGACTCCGATCGGCAGCGATCGGCGGTCGACGTGTTGAAAGGCCGTCGGCAGGGTGACGGCCCCACCATCGTCGAGACCGAGTCGCGTGGGCTGTTCCAGCTCCAGGTATCGTCCCTGCGCGCCGGCGTTGAAGCGCTCGTCATCGACACTCCTGCCGGCGAGGAGGACGAGCTGGCTCATGCGATCGTGCTGGCGGACGTGTCGGTGCTGGTCGTCCGGCCGACGCTGCTCGACTTCGCCGCCCTGATCCGGACGCTCAGGGTCATCCGACACCTGCGCAAACGCGCGCTGGTCGTCCTGAACCAGGCGCCGCCCAAGCGGGCGGGGGTCGAACCGCCCGCCGTCAGGAAGGCGCAAGAAGCGCTCCGTCTCCTGCGCCTGCCCGTCAGCCCCGCCATCCTGCGCACCCGAGCGGCCTACCAGTCCGCCCTGGAGAGAGGTTGTTCGGCGGAGGAGCAAACCGGCGACGTCGCCGCCGCCATTGAGATCGGCGACCTGTGGCTGAGCGTCCAGCAGTTCGCCGCGGACGTCTCGCCGCCCGAATACGTGAGCGATCACATCATCAACGATCGAGCGCTCTTCTGAATGACGAGCTTCCTGGCGCGGGTCTACGCATTCAACTTCTTCGACCGGTTCATTCTGATCTTCCCACTCTACACGGTGATGTTCGTCGATGCGGGCATGAAGCCGGTGGAGATCACCGTGTGCCTTACGGCTTGGTCCGTCACCAGCTTCGTCCTCCAGGTTCCGTCCGGCGTCGTCGCCGACCGCTGGTCGCGCCGCCACATCCTGGCCTGGTCCCAGCTGGCCCGCGGCGTGGGATTCACAGTCTGGCTGGTCTACCCGCACTTCTGGGGGTTTCTCGTTGGCCTGCTGCTCTGGGGGATCAAGAGCGCTTTCACCTCGGGAACCTTCGAGGCGCTGCTCTTTGATGAGATGAAGGCGCGAGGCAAAGCGCAGGACTACACGCTCATCTTCGGCCGCACGCGGGCGGTCCAGTCCGGCGGCGTGTTGCTGGCGGCTCTCGGGGCGGCGGTCGTGGCGCGGTTCGGCTATGCCCCCACGCTGGTCGCGAGCCTGGTCTCTGTCGCCGTTGCGTTTGTCGCGGCCGTGTCGCTGCCGCTTGCGCCACGGACGTTCGCACGCGAGCAGGCGTTTCTCGCCCAGCTCCGCCTCGGGCTCTCGGAGTCGTTTCACGCTCCCCCCGTGATGAGCATCCTGGCGTTCTCCGCCATCGTTCTGGCGCTCGGCGCCGCGCTGGAGGAGTTCTGGCCAATCTTCGGCGCCAAGGTCGGACTGACGCGGCCTGTCATCGCCGTGTTCGTAGGCGCCCAGAACGGCGTCGAGATGCTGGTGAGCCTGATCGCCTATCGCCTGTCCGGCCTGCCGACGCGGGGCTTCTATGCGCTCTTCGCGATTGGAGGCCTGCTGCTGGCGGTCGCGGCCGGGCTCTTCACGCCCTGCGCGATGCTGCTGCTGGCCGTCTACAGCGGGCTGGTGAAGCTGGTCGGCGTCGTCTTCGAGGGCCGCCTGCAGCACGCCATCGCCTCAGAGCGTCGCGCCACCATCGGTTCGGTGAAGAGTTTCCTGGCGCAGATCGGGATCACCGTCCTCTACATGAGCTTCGGACCCGTGGCGCAGGCCACTTCCTACAGGATCGCCTTCATGGTCTGTGGTCTCGCCGGGCTCGCCATCGGCCTGACGTACCTGGCGCTGCCAGGGCTGCGGCGGGCATACGCGTCGTGAGTGGGAGGTCGTCCGGCAGCGACAGCCGCACCGCCAGGGCCACGAAGATCACCCAGCGCATGTCGTTGTAGGTGACCGCGACGCTCTCGGTCAGCGTCATCATGGCGAAGACGACGAAGAACGGCAGGGTCAGATAGGCGGCGCGGCGTCGGTAGAGCGCCCAGACATTGGCCGCGAACGTCTGGGTGAAGAAGCCGACCCAGGCGGAAAGTCCCAGCACGCCCATGGCGAGCCACTGCTCCAGCCAGGCGTTGTGCGAATGCAACGGCCGGAAGCCGGCCTGTTGGACGATGCGCGCCAATGGGCCCCATTGGTCTGTCTCGCTCCAGATCGCGCCGTAGCCGTAGCCCTGCCAAGGCCGCTCGGCGATCTGCCGCAGCACCGCGGCCCAGATGCGGGTGCGGCCGGTCAGCGTCGCATCCTTGCCGAGCAGCCCGAACACCGCGCCCGATGCGAACAGCATCGCGCCGACGAGCAACGCCAGCACGATCGCCGCGGTCCAGGTCGCGGCCACCGCGCCAATTGGCCCGCGCCGCACCAAACCGACCAACAGGAACGCCCCGGCGCCCAGCATGGCCGACACGAGCGCGGTTTTCGACGTGCTGCCCAGCACCAGCGCGAACGCGAGCGCCGCCACGCCCCACCAGACTCCAGCGCGGCGGGGATTGAGGAGGGCGGCGGCGGCGGCGATCGAAGCGCCCATCGCCATGTTGTCGCCGAACGCGTTCTTCTCGATCCAGAGCCCCCGCCAGGCGCCCGGGAAGATCTCCGTCATCCGCCCGATCGAGGGGATGAACAGACAGACGAACAGCGACGCCGCGGCCAGGATCGCGAACGCCGTCGCCAGCACCTCCGCGAGCCGCGCCCAGGAATAGCGGGCGGCGAGCACCACGCCGCCCAGCGTGGTAAAAGCCAGGGCGAAGATGCGCCGCCCGGTCTGGTCGGGCGCCACCGACCAGAAGACCGAGAGGCAGGCGATGGCCATCAGCGCCGCCAGGAACGGCTGGCGGATCAACCCCCGCACCGCGTTCGTCGCGCCGAATCCGAGCAGGACCACGCCGGCGCCGTAGGCTGGCAGGAACAGGGTGCGGATCAGGGCCGAGTCGCCCGTCTCGTCCGCGCCCCCCGTCAGCGGCAGCTCCCAGGCCTGGCTGTAGGTCAGGACCATGAAGACCGCCAGGGCGAAGCCGACGTTCCCGGCCGAACGAGTCCGAGCCGAGGCATCCCCGCGGACCGCCCGGGTTCGGGGGAACGAGGCCGCGGCCGCGGTCACCGCCCGAGTCCGCGCAGGAACCTCGGCGCCGTAACGCGCACCCGGTTGACGAAGACGCCGGCGCAATGGCCGCCGGCCTCCGCGACGGAGTCGCGCAAGTAGGCCGGCCCGCGGGTGTCGGCGTGGTCCGCGGCCACCACCAGCACCACCGCGTCCATGTTCGGCGCCACGGTCAGCCCGGCGTGCGACCGCTCGGCCGCCGGCGCATCGACGACGATCAGCTCGGCGTGGCGGCGCAGCGCGTTCCAGTAGTCCGGCGCCGGCAGCACGTGCACCGCCTGGCGTCCGCGCAGCATGTCGCGCCGAAAGTGCGTCACCCACAAGTCCGCGCCACCGACGCCGTGGGCGCCAATGTAGCGGCCATCCGGCCACGGGCGCCCGTCCGGGCGCTTGAGCGGCGGCTGAACGGTGAAGAACATCGAGCCGTCCGGCGTCGCCGCGGCGGCGGGTCCGACGTCGCCGTGCCGAGGCGGATCGGCGGACAGCGCCTCGGCCTGCGACTGGCCCATCAGGTCCAGGTCCACCAGCCAGACCCGCCGGCCCTCGACGCGAGCGGCGTGCAGGGCGAACTCGCGGGCGATGGTCGAGGTCCCCTCCCCGCCCGACGCGCCGATGAACTCGACGATGCGGGCGCGGCCGGCCGCACTCAGGCCCAACGAGGCCCAGAGCTCGGCCATCTCGGCGCTCAAATCCACCATCGATCCCGACTCGCCGGCCGCTTGCCGCGTCCCGAGGTTAGTCCAATCGAACGCCACGCGCCTCTCGCCCCCCGGCCGCGAGTCAGGCGGACTGTTTGAGCGCCGCCGCGCCCAGCACCGGCAGCTCGAGCGTGCGGCCGGCGGACGCCGGCGTCGGCAGGCCGGGGCGCAGGAAGATGCGCAGCAGTCCGGCGCAGACCGCGGAGAACAGCGCGGCCGCGAGCGCAAGCGCCATCACCGGCTTGCGCAGGCTCTTGCCCGCGCTGGGGACCTGGGCGCGCTCGACGATGCGGATATCGTCGTTGGTGGCCGCCGAGATCGCTTGCGAAGCCTCGCTCTCCTGCGCCTTGGCCGTGAAGTCCTTGACGTCGGTGGACAGCACGTCGCGGTCTCGGTTCAGCGCGTCGTACTGCGGCTCGATCTGCGCCAGACGCAGCCGGCGCTCGGTGAGCTGGTTCATCTGGTCGGCGAGGGTGGCGGCGGTGTCCTTGAGCGCGGCGACCTCGGCGGCGAGCTGCAGCTTCTCGGTCTGGAAGGTCTGATAGACCGGGTTCAAGCCGGTGCGCTCGGCGCCGCGCTGCGAGGTGCGGCCCGCGGCGATCGCGGATTCCAGCCGCGAGATCTGCGCGTCCAGGTCCTTAACCGGCTGGGCGTCGGGCTTGTAGCGTGCGAGCAGGCCTTCGCGCTGCACCTTCAGCGTCGCGAGCTCGGCCGGGGCGGTCTGGTCGGTGTCGTGGAACAGGCCGACCTCGGAGGGCATGGTCGCCAGCTCCTGCTCGATCGCCGCCATGCGCCCGGCCTTCTCCTTCAGCGTGGCGTCGGTGGCGTATTGCTGCTGCTCGATCTGGCCCGCGAGTTGCGAGAGAGACGCCTTCTCGGCCTCGAAGTCGCCGATCTGATTGGTGGAGAGGAACGCCTGGTAGGCGGCGTCCGCGTCGGCGAGCCGCTGCTCGAACGCGCGCCGCTGGTCCTCCAGCGCCGCGGCGGTGGGCGGCGTCAGCACCTCGCGGCGATAGACCAGGTACTCTTCCAGCAAGGTGTTCAGCACCAGGGCGGCGCGGGCCGGGTCGTGGTCCTCGTAGGTCAGTCGGATCACGGGATCGGCGGGCGCGGTCTCGATCTTCAGGCCTCGGCCCATGCCGGCGCCGAGCTTGGCGACGATCAGGTCTCGTTGCTCGAGGGAGGCGGCGGCATAGGCCCTGGCCTGGCGGGGCGCGAGCTTGTCCACGCCGAGCCGGCGCACCACCCGCATCCGCACCGCGTCGCTGCCCAGGATCTCGGCCTCGGAATCCAGGATGTGGTCGCTGTCCGGGATCGCGCCGCGCGCCGCGTCACCGGCCGGCGGGGTGTAGACGTATTCGGGACCGAGGTTCACCAGTACGCTCGAATGGGCCGGGTAGACGGTTTTCAGCGTCAGCGCGGCGCCCACGCCGGCGATGGCGATGACCAGGAACACCGCCAGCATCAGCCAGCGTTCGCGCCACATCAGCAGGGGGAGATCGGACAGGGGATAGCGGACGCGCGGCGCCCATTCGCCGAGGTCTCGCGCCTCGGAAAAGCGCGGCGGAGGCCTGGCCGTGAAGACGCCTTGCGATGACATGCTCAACCGGTTGGGGAGTCGGACTCACTTCTGCGAAGTCAGGCTCTGCGGTCGCAATTAAGGCTTCGTTACCCATTCTCCTTAACCTTTGGGGCCATGCCACGTTCGCCCACGCTCCAGCTCTCGCGCCGCGCCGCGCTGGCCCTCGGCCTGGCGCTGGCGATTCCGGCCGGCGCCCTCGCCGCAAAGCCGCCCTTCGTCGATCTGCCCTACGCCAACTGGACCGACGACGAGCCGCAGTACCGCCTGTTCCCAGGCGACGAACTCGACGTCGCGTTCGACTCGGCGCCCGAGCTGAACAAGACCGTCGTCGTGCAGCCGGACGGCCGCATCCAACTGCCGCTCGTACCGCCGCAGATGGCCGCCGATCGCAGCGTGCCCGAGCTGGAGCTGGAGCTTGCCCAGGCCTACGCCGGGGTGCTGCTGCGGCCCGATGTCACCGTCGCGGTCCGCGCGGAGCCGCTCAAGGTCTTCGTGGGCGGCGAAGTGGGCAAGCCGGGCGTCTACGACATGCCGGGCGACATGGACGCCCTGCGCGCCATCATCGAGGCCGGCGGCTTCGAGACCTCGTCCGACCGGGCCGACGTGGTGATCATCCGTCGTGGCCGTGGCGGACGCCCGATGATGAAGACCGTCAACCTCGGCATCGCCGCCAAGGGCGCCCCGCCTTCCGACCTGGTGCCGCTGCGCCGCTTCGACATCGTCTACGTCCCGAGGACCGGCCTGGCGTCCTTCGCCGCCGTCATGTCGCAGATCCGCGATTCTCTGCCGATCAGCTTCAGCTACGCGCTTGGCGCCGCGGTCTATTAGGCCTGGTCGGCCATGACGGCGGGCTCCTGGCGGGGGCGCTACGGATGCGCATGAGCCAGAACCCAGAGCTCCTTGGTGAGCACGGCCGGAAGCCCGAAGACAACCTCGACGATTCCGAGCGCATAGACCCCGCCCATCCAATGCCGGCCTTGTTTGACGCTGTGGAACAGGCCCAGCGCCAAAGGCCCCGTCAGGGGGCCCAGGACCAGGAACGGCGCGACGCGGATGATTCTGGCGAGCATGATCGGGGTACGAAACCCGCCGCGGGCAGTCCCGTTCCGCCGGGCCGATGTAATAGCTCCGAAACCCGGCCCAGTGGCGGTCGCGCCGTCGAAGGCGCTAACATGCGTGGCGAGCGGACCTGGCGCCTGAGCTGGGCCAAAGGAGCCGACCTATGCCTGCCGCCACGTCTCCCGCGACCGCGGCCGCCGGTCTCGACATCGAGACGGCTCGGAGCGACCTCGACGCCCAGGGCTATTGCATCCTCCCGAACGTCTTGTCCCGGGCCGAGATCGAGGCGCTGAGATCCCGGCTCGTGGAACAGGCCGAGGGCGAGCGCGCCCGCGGCGTGGCCTTCCACGACGGCGGCGCCAGCCGACCCAATCAGCGCCTGTGGATGCTTCCCAACAAGGGCCGGGTCTTTCGCGACCTGATGCTGCACCCGATCGTCGAGCTCCTCATGGGCCACCTGCTGGGACCGGACTTCCTGCTCTCGAGCTTCACCGCCAATATCGCCCACCCCGGCGGCGAGCCGATGGTTCTGCACACCGACCAGGGCTACGTGGGGTTCTGGACGCCGAAGCCGGTGGTGGCCAACATCGCCTGGATGCTGGACGACTTCACGGACGCGAACGGCGGCACGCGGCTCGTGCCCGCGAGCCATCTGAACGCGGCCGCGACGCCTCGTTCCTCGGCGTACGCACCCTCCGACCCGGCCAATATGCCAACGCTGGACGACACGATCGCGGCCGAGGGGCCGGCCGGATCGATCCTCTGCTTCGACGGCCGGGTCTGGCACGGCACCGGCGCCAACCGCACCGATCGGCCCAGGCGCGCGCTGCTCAGCTACCACTGCCGGCCCTTCATTCGTCAGCAGGAGAACTTCACCCTCGGCCTCGATCCCGAACTCCGGGCGACCGAGCGACCCGCCCTGCTCAATCGCCTGGGCTTCGCGACATGGGCGGGCCTCGGCCGCGTCGAGTCGCCGCGCCCGTCGACGCCGCTCTTCATCACGCCTGGCGCCATCGGCCCCCTCGCCGCCGACGGAACGCCGCTGCCCCGGGAAACCTGATGACCCTCCGCAAGCTCGGCGCCACGGGCCTCTCGATCGGGCCGCTCGGTCTCGGCAGCGTCAACTTCTCCTGGCTCACCGACGAGCCGGACTCCTTCGCCATCCTGGACAGCGCCTTCGAGCGCGGGATCAACCTCCTCGACACGTCGGACAACTACAACGCCGGCCAGACCGAGGCCCTGATCGGGCGCTGGTTCGGCCAGGGCGGCGGGCGTCGCGAAAAGACCGTGCTCGCCACCAAGGTCTATTCGGCGCCGATGGAATGGGGCTCAGCCGACCCGGCGAAACGCTCGGGATCCTGGGTCGGCCCCAATCAGAGGGGCCTCTCGGCCAAGCACATCCGGGAGGCGTGCGAGGCCAGCCTGAGGCGGCTTAACACCGACTACGTCGACCTCTACCAGATGCACCACTTCGACCGATCGGTGCGCTGGGAGGAGATCTGGCAGGCGATGGAGCTGCTCGTGGCCCAGGGCAAGGTGCTTTACGTCGGCTCGTCCAACTTCGCCGGCTGGCACATCGCCCAGGCTCAGGAAACGGCTCGCAGCCGCGGGTTCCTGGGTCTCGCGTCCGAGCAGAGCGTCTACAACCTGACAAAGCGCACGGTGGAGCTCGAAGTCGTGCCCGCCGCCCAGGCCTACGGCATGGCGTTCCTGCCCTACAGCCCGCTGGCGGCCGGCGCGCTGGGCGGTCGGCCGAAGAACAATGAGGGCGGCCGCAGGGCGTTCGTGCGCCAGACCCCGGCGCTGGAGGCCTTCGAGGCGCTCTGCGAGAAGCTCGGCCATCCGCCAGCGGACGTCGCCCTGGCGTGGCTCGCCGGCCGGCCGGGCGTCACCGCGCCGATCGTCGGCCCGCGTACCCTGGACCAGTTCGAGGCCAGCCTGCGAGCGCTGGACATCGTCTTGGACGACTCCACCCTTCGCGAACTCGACGCCCTCTTCCCAGGTCCAGGCGGACCCGCGCCCGAGGCCTACGCCTGGTGACCAGAACCCGCCGCGTCCGCTCGCCACGCGTGGAGATCGGAGCCCGATCCTAGGGTGACGGCGCCCCGGTCGCGCAGGAGAACCCGATGCCCTCGACGATCGCGCCCGCCGCGCCGGTGAACGTCAAGACCGCGGCCGCGCGGCCAGCCCGCCTCTCGACGATCCGCTACAGCCTGCGGATGACCCTGTCGGCCGTGGCGGCCTTCGCGCTGGTGCAGGTCGTCAAGGTGCCTCTGCACGGCCTCTGGGCGGTCCTGACCGCGGTCATCGTCACCCAGGCCAGCGCCGGCGGCTCCATCCGAGCCTCGCTCGAG
>DATJRL010000423.1:0-3375 GCA_035504785.1 Caulobacteraceae bacterium | reverse complement strand
TGGCGTCCGGACTGATGGGCGGCGTTGCGACAGCCGCCTATCTCGACCTCTTGATCCGCTCGTGCCCGAAGGGCCTCGAAGGCACGATGCTCATGACCTCGACCGCGCTCTACTGGGTGATCACCCGGGTGGGAGACGTGCTCGGCGGGCGTCTCTACGAGCAGTTCCACACCTTCACCGTCTGCGCCATCGCCATCACCATCGTCTACGCCCTGATCATCCCGGCGTTGTGGCTCGTGCCGCGGCGCCTCACCGCCACCCCGGACGGCGTCGCGCCGGAGGGCGGCTTCGACGCTGAGATCGATCGGGTCGAGGTGTCGTTCTAGTTAGGCGAACGACTCCGTCATCGCCGAATAGACCAGGGTGCGCAGGTCGCGACGGAGCGTGAGGCGGGCGTCGGTGCCCATCACCTGGGTCATGAACACCACGGTCAGGTCTTCCTTCGGGTCGATCCAGAAGGCGGTCGAGGCCGCGCCGCCCCAGAAGTACTCGCCCAGCGTGCCCGGAAGCCGGGTCTTGGCGACGTCGATATTGACGCCGCAACCGATCGAGAAGCCGATCCCCGAGTAGCCGCTCTCGCTGAACGCCCCGGGCGGCGCCATGGCCGCCAGTTCCTGATTGTCCTCCAGATGGTTGAGGCTGAACAGCGCCACCGTCTTCGGCGACAGGATCTGCACCCCGTCCAGCGACCCGCCGTTCAGCATCATGCGGCAGAAGCGCAGGTAGTCGTGGGCGGTGGAGACGAGCCCGCCGCCGCCGCTCTCCAGCGACGGCGGCTTGGCGTAGGTGCTCTTGCCGGCGTCATCCTGCAGCTTCAGGCCCTTGCCGCCGGCGCCCGGCTGGTAGCACGAGCAGAACCGATCGAGCTTCTCCGGTGGGCAGTAGAAGTCGGTGTCGACCATGCCGAGCGGCTTGAACAGCCGCGTCCTCAGGAACTCCCCGAACGTCATCCCCGACAGTTTCTGGACGAGGTAGCCCATGACGTCGATCGAGACCGAGTAGTTCCACTTCGTGCCGGGCGAGAACTCCAGCGGAAGCCCGGCCAACTGATCGATCATGCCATCGAGCCCGCCCTCGGTGTCGAAGGCGTTGACCTTCAGCTTGCGGTACGCCGCGTCCACGGCGGTGCGCATCATGAAGCCGTAGGTGAGGCCCGAGGTGTGGGTGACGAGGTCCACCACCTTCATCGGCCGCTCCGGCCGGGTGGTGATGAACTGCGGCGGCTGGTCGGCGAGCAGGGTCGGCATGCCGCTGGCGTAGACGCCGAGGTTCTTCCACGACGGAATGTGGGTCGCGACCGCGTCGTCGAGGCCGAGCATCCCCTCCTCGACCAGCATCATCAGCGCCACCGAGGTGATCGGCTTGCTCATCGAGTAGATGCGGAAGATCGCATCCTCGCGCATCGGCTTGCCGCGCTCGAGGTCCATGTGCCCGCTCATGCCCACGTGGGCGAGTTCACCCTTTCGGTAGACCATGGTCAGGATGCCGGGCAGGAAGCCGCCGCCCACGTACCGATCGCTCATCACCTGATCGAGCTTCTGCAGACGGACTCGCGACAGGCCGACAGTCTCTGGCGTGGTCATCGTGGCTTCACTCCCGGGGGTTCGGATGAAAGCTAGCGCCGATTGACGCGGGCGTTGTCAATCGTGCGATCGACCTAACCACCTCAACTCTGTCACGTCATCGCCGGGCGCCAGTCCCGGCGACCCATGATCGCCGATCCATTACGACCGCGCGAAGCATGACCCCCCTGGCGGACGTCTGTGTTCTTGGGTGGCCGACACTGCGGTCGGCCATGACGGGTTGGGAGGGCCGGCGGGCTAACCCCTAACCAACGAGATCAACCGCCCGAGGTCGGGCTGCCTCTCCAACGTGCCGCAGAGCCGGATCGCCTCCTCCACCCCCGCCGGTCCGAGCGCGGAGGTCGCCAAGTGGCGGAATTTATGCTCCAGCTTGGCCTGCTGGGCGTCCAGGTCGCGGAGCGGCTGGGAGACGTCGCCGGTGCGGGAGAGTTCGCGGCCGTTCTTCAGCCGGACCGTCACCACGCAACCGCGGCCGACCTGGGTCGGGTCGATCTCCACCCGCTCGCGCAACGCCACGAGATCCGGCCGAGAGGCCGTGGCGTCGGAGAACAGCGCCTCCTCGAAGGTGTCCTCGCCCGACAGCGCCAGCGCGGTGGTCATGCGCAGCGAGAACTTGCACTCCAGCCCCGTACGCGGCGCCTGGATGTTGCAGACGCCGAGGTGGCCGGCCGGCACGCGGACGCGGACCTGCTCGATGGACTGAGGCTTCACGCCCGTTTCGATCCTCAGCGCGTTCGCCGCCTCGATGGAGTCGTGGGTGAGGTAGCAGGCCGCGTGATACTTGAAGAGCGCCTCGACCACCCAGGGCGCGGCCCGGGTCTCCAGCGCGGCGGCGGGATCGGCGGTCGTCGACTGGGTGGCGACGAAGCCTTGCGCTGAGCCCAGGATGTCCGCATCGCTGGTGAAGCCGCGCGCCGCCAGCCGGGCCGCCAGCAGCCCGTTCTGCGCCGCCTTGCCGGGGTGGAGCGGCTTGGACATCGTTCCGAAGCAACTCTTCAGTCCCGCAGCCTGCGTGCCGGCGAGCCCGAAGGCGTGGGTCAGCGCCTCGCCCTCGACGCCGAGCAGCCGCGACGCCGCGACCATCGCCCCGAACGTCCCGGTCGTGGCCGTGGTGTGCCAGCCCCGCGCATAGTGCGAGGGACCAAGCAGCCGCGCGATCCGGCACTCGGTCTCGACGCCGGCGATGAAGGCGACGAGCGCATCGGCGCCGCTCGCCCCGCGCTGCTCGGCTAGCGCCAGCACCACTGGCGCGACCGGCACGGTGGGATGGCCCATCGGCATGATCACGTCATCGAAGTCGAGGGCGTGGCCCATCGCGCCGTTGATCAGCACCGCATCGTCGATCCGCGCCCGCCCCCCATGGCCCAGGATCGAGACGCCGAACGGCGCGTCGTCCGACGCGAGCTCCGCCAGAAGTATCCCCACCAGCGGCTCGCCCCGCCCCGCGAGCGCCACGCCCAGCCAGTCGAGCAGGCACTGCTTGGCGACGGTCAGCGCCGCCGGCGGCATGTCCTCGAGCCGCAGCGCGGCGACGCGGGCCGCCAGCGCCGCGGTGAGTGTCCCGGTCTCGGGTTTCTCGAGCATCAGATCGTCAGCCATGCCTCACCTCCGCTCTGTTGGACCACGAAAAACATGAAAAGCACGAACGGGCTGACCCGATGGGCCGCCGAAGGCGGCGGGCATTTTGTTGGCCACGGAAGACACGGAAGGGCACGGAAAGCAGGGATCTGCGACAGTCCGTGCTTTCCGTGTGGTCCGTGGTTGAATCCTTATGGCCCGGCTTTCGCCGGCC
>DATJRL010000422.1:0-3802 GCA_035504785.1 Caulobacteraceae bacterium | reverse complement strand
GTTGACGATGGCGCCGCCGCGCCCGCCCGCCAGCATGGCCCGCGCCTCGTACTTCATGCACAGGAAAGCGCCCTTCAGGTTGACGTCCAGGACCTGGTCCCAGGTCGCCTCCTCCAGATCGAGGATGGGGGCGATCAGTCCCTCGTAGCCGGCGTTGTTCACCGCATAGTCGAGCCGGCCATGGGCCTGGACGGTCTGCGCCACCAGTCGCTCGACCTCGGACGCCAGCGCGACGTCCGTCTTGACCGCGCTGGCGGTCCCGCCCAGGGCCGCGATCTCGGCGACCAGCGCGGCCAGCTCGTCCTCGCGCCGGGCCGCGACCACGATGCGCGCGCCCTTGGCTGCGAACGCCAGCGCCGTCGCCCGGCCAATCCCGCTGCTCGCGCCGGTCACCAGCGCGACGCGTCCTGTCAAATCGCGCCTGTTTCGCGCACCGCGACGGCTCGCCTCATTCGCATCGGTCATTGGATCATCCACGCGAGCAGCTCAGTCTTCCGGCAGTTCCCCGGTGGCGAGCCACCGAGCGCATGCCTCGCCCAGCTCGGCGCGGACCCTGGTCTCGTAGGCGCGAACGTCGGCCTCGGTGAGCAGGTCCGTCCATCGCCCGTTCTCGCCCCTGTTGATGAAGGTGGCGGCCCCGCCTTCCCAGAGCGAGCCGCCCAGAGGCGCGGAATACTCGGCGTGCGCCTTCATGTAGTCGAAGGTGCAATGCTCCACGATCGCGGGCCAGCGCGCCTCGTCGACAGGAATGTCGAGGAAAGCGGAAATGCGGCGCATCTCGCCGTCGAGGTCGGCTTTCAGGTTGGCGAAATGCACCATCAGCACGTTCGGCAGATGGCGGGCGCTCCACCAGGTGCGCACGTTCTCCCAGAACGGCCACCAGGGGTAGCCGTCCCAATAGAGCCAGTCGCGGAAATACCGCACGACGTCAGGCGTTGGCGGGGTGATCAACGGCCCCGGGTCGGGCCCGGTCCGCGGGTTATTGTTCTGCTGCTCGTAGAACTCGGGGACGAAGTTGGCGTGGTGGTTGTGCATGCTCCAGACCACGTCGCGCCCGTCGCGCCCGACGTAGAGGTACTTGGCCCGGGGCGAGAAAGTGAGCGCATCGAGCGGCAGGTGCGTCTTGACGAACCGCCGGTGGGTCTGAGCTTTCACCAGCGGCAGGCCCGCCTCCACCGGCGGCAGGACAAAGTCCAACCAGGGCGACATTTCAGCCACCGGCAGGTTCTCCTGGCCCTGGAAGATCAGCTGCCCGATGATCTGCTGAGTCCAGGTCGTGCCCGACTTGGCCCAGGTGCCGATGATTATGTCGTCGACCCTGAAGTCGAAGTCGTCCCAGACCTGGGACTCGAACACGCTGTTGTGGATGTCCCGTGACTTCTGAGGCCACTCTGGGGCTTGTTGCATGGCGGCTTCCCCTTTCCCTCACGCGAACTCGCCGGCGACGAACCGGTCGCGGAGCACGAACTTCTGGATCTTGCCCGAGCCGGTCAGCGGCCACTCGGTGACGGGCACCCAGTGCGCCGGCGTTTTCTGGGCCGACAGGTGCTTGCGGCAATGGGCGCGCAGGGCGGCCGGGTCGAATCCGGCCCCCGTCGCCGTCCGCACGAAGCAGACGACGATCTCGCCCCAGCGCGGATCGGGCGCGCCGACCACCGCGACCTCGGCGACCGAGGGATGCTCGAGCAGCACGTTCTCGATCTCGGCGGGGAACAGGTTCTCGCCGCCGCGGATGATCATTTCTTTCACCCGGCCAGTGACGCGGACGTAGCCCCGCGCGTCCATCGTTCCCAGATCGCCGGTGTGCAGCCAACCCTCGGCGTCGATCGCCGCCCGCGTCGCCGCGTCATTGTCGTTGTAGCCAAGCATGACGCCATAGCCGCGCGCGCAGATCTCGCCGACGGCGTCCAGCGGCCGCACGGCGCCCGTCGCCGGATCGCGGATCGAGATGTCCCACGCCGGCAAGGGCCGTCCGACCGTCTCGCAGAGGTCGCTCCAGTCGTCGCCCGGCGAGGCCTGGGTGAGCACCGGCGAGCTCTCGGTCTGGCCGTAGACAATCTGGAAGTCGCAGCCGAAGCTGGCCCGCACGCGCCGCACCAGCTCGGGCGGCACCATCGAGCCGCCCGAGACGACCATGCGCAGCGAGCTTAGGTCGCGTGGCGCGGCGACCTGCGCCTCCAGCATCCCCACCAGCATGGTGGGGACCCCGAGCATCAGCCCCGCCCTCTCCGACTGCGCGAGGTCGAGCATGCGCCCGGCGTCGAACAGCGGCGCGACGATCATGCGGCCCCGCACCTGCGGCGTGCCAAGCGTGATCATGCCGCCGCCCGCCGCGTGAAACATCGGCATGAAGTAGAGCACGGCCTCGCCATCGGCCGCCCCGGCACGCTCCAGCCACATCCGCGCGTTGTTGGTCAGGCCCCGATGGTGAAGCATCGCGCCCTTGGGGAAGCCCGTCGTGCCCGAGGTGTACAGAATCTGGGCGGCGTCGCCCGCTCGGACTTCGGGAAGTCGCCCGGGTGCGCCGCGCACCGCGAAGAGGGCGTCCGCGTCGCCGATGTCGACCACCTCGCGCAGTCCCGTCAGCTCGGCGGCGACCGCGGCCGCGATCTCGGCCATCGGGTTGCCCCGGTGCTCGCGCGTGGTGAGGAGGCCGACCGAGCGGGATTGCTCAAGGACGAACTTCAGCTCGCGCTGTTGGTAGGCGGGGTTAGCCGTGACCAGCACTAAGCCGGCGAGCGCGGCAGCGTACTCGACCAGCACCCAGTCGGCGCAGTTGGGCGCCCAGATGCACACACGCTCGCCGGGCGCATAGCGCGAGGCGAGCGCCGCCGCCAGCCGCTCCGCCTGCGCCAGCAACTGCGCGTAGGTCCAGCGCCGGCCGATGGCGCCGTCCAGCTGGGCCTCGGCCAGGGCCTCCCGGTCGGGCGCCGCGGCTGCGGCTGAGCGCAACACGTCGCCGATGGTGGTCTCGAGCACCGCCGTGCCGTGGTCTGCGGGCCAGTAGCTATCCGCGAGCGGCATCGGACGTCAGATCGGGTACTTGAGGAACGGGGTGACCAGCTCGAGGGAGGTCTCGCCGTCGCCGGCCAGCTCGCGCTGCGCGAATACGCCCTGGATCCTTTCGTGCTCGAGGTAGTAGCGGCAGACTGCGGTCGCCTTCTCATCGGAACGCGCCTCGGCCTCGTCGACAAGCGCCTGCACAGCCGGCACGACCCGCTGCTCGAACACATCGGCGATCCACCGCACCTGCTCGCCCCACGGCCTACCCAGAAACGGCCTGACCGTCTCGAGCGCGCGGCGGCGGACGGCGTCCCCGTGCTCTTCGACGCCGACGCCATGGGCGACGAGGTGCGGCCGCATCCAGGCTTTCGTCTCGGTTTCGAGCTGCAGCAGTGTCGCCCATTTGCGCCGTTCGACCGGATCGGACGCCGCCTCGCACAAGGCCGAGTAGATTGTCTCCCCGAAGACCTCGCCGTCGTAGAACTGCTTCAACGCCTCGGCATACGACCCCATCTCCGCCTCTCTCCGCGGCCTGGACCCGATGCTACCGTCAACAGCAGACGCTCGTGGCGATACGCACCTTATGGGTTCCAGGCGGCAGGCTGGTCCCGCCTGCGTTGGTTCCATGCTGGGCGTATTGACCGGTACGGCCCTTCAGGGCCCCGGCCGTACCGCGAAGGGAGCCTCCCCCGAGAACGCAGCTCGATCGCGGCCGGTTGGGTCGATAAACCCAATACAAATCTAGTTACGCTGAGCGCTCGCTTGACGCCAAGCATGTCAAATTTGTACCTGCACTGTG
>DATJRL010000421.1:0-4319 GCA_035504785.1 Caulobacteraceae bacterium | reverse complement strand
AGCCTCACCGTCGATGCGACCTTTTCCCACGCCAGCGCCTTGCGGGCGGGACCATGGCGCGCCAGCGTGCTCGGCTGGTCGGCCGGGGGTGGCGCGATCACGATCCAGCACATCGATTTCGCCGCAGGACCGGCCGCGCTGGAAGCCCACGCCGGCGCGTTCGGCGTCGGGCCGGACGGCGCCCTAACTGGTCAGGCGCCGGCAAGCCTAACCCTCTCCGGCAAGGCCACGCCTGCAAATCTCAACCTCCACGATGGGGGCCTCTGGCTGGACGGGACGCGGCTCGGACCGGCGCCACGCGCGTTCTCCGCCCCAACCCTCTCCCAAGCGCAGGGAGAAATGAGGTGAGGGGTGCGCCGGCCAGCGCGGCCGTGTAAGAGCCCGCGGCCATGACCGTTCATCAGCCTCCGCCCGAAGCCGGCCCCGAGCCGAAGCCCGGCATCCTCGACATCACGCCCTACAAGCCGGGCAAGTCGACCGCCGAGGGCGTGGCGCATCCGGTCAAGCTGTCGGGCAACGAGAACATCCTCGGCTGCAGCGAGGCGGCGCGGGCGGCCTATGTCGACGCCGCCGGCCATCTTAACCTCTACCCCGACGGACGCGGCGCGGTTCTGAGGGGCGCCATCGCGGAGCGCTACCGGATCGAGCCCGAGCGCCTGGTTCTGGGCTGCGGCACCGACGAGGTGCTGCACCTGATCAACCAGGTGTTCCTCGAGCCCGGCGACAACATCGTCCAGGGACAGTACGCCTTCGGCGCCTACGGCATCGGCGCGCGCGCCTGCCAGGCCGAGGTGCGCAGCGCCGCCGAGCCCCACCACCGTCTCGACGTCGACCTGATGCTGGAACTGGCGGACGAGCGCACCCGCCTCGCCTTCGTCACCAACCCCGCCAACCCCACCGGCACCTTCACCACCGAGGCCGAGCTGGTGCGGCTGCGCCAGGGCCTGCCGCGCCGCGTGGTGCTGGTGATCGACGCCGCCTACGCCGAGTTCTGCACCGACCCGACCTTCACCGATGGCCTCGACCTGGCGCGGGGCGCCGACAACATCATCGTCACCCATACCTTCTCCAAGATCCACGGCCTGGCGGCGCTGCGGGTCGGCTGGGGCTATGCGCCGGCGCCGATCGCGGACGCCATCGACCGCATCCGCCCCCCGTTCAACGTCTCCAGTCCGGCGCTTGAGGCGGCCGTCGCGGCGCTGGGCGACGAGGCGTTCCAGGCCCGCTCGCTGGCGCACGTGGAGCAGTGGCGGCCTTGGCTGACCCAACAGCTCGGCGGTCTCGGCCTGGCGGTGACGCCCTCGGCCGCCAACTTCATCCTGGTCACCTTTCCGACCACCGCCGGCAAGACCGCCGCTGACGCCGAGGCCTACCTGGCCAGACGCGGCCTGATCGTCCGCGGCGTCGCCAACTACGGCCTCCCCGACTCCTTGCGCATCACCATCGGCCTCGAGGCGCACAATCGGGCGCTGGTGGAGCACCTGCGGGAGTTTCTGGGCTGATCCTTCTCCCCTTGCTTGCGGGAGTGTTGCGCAATTGGATGAGATCGCCCTGAAAAGCTCCCTTCCCCTTTGCGGGGAAGGGTGGGGGATGGGGGTGGCAGCTCAGTCGTTGTCGATCTGGCGCGGGAAACGCCGCGTCTGGACGGCGGGCGGCGCGCCTGTACCCCCACCCCCGCCCCTCCCCGCAAGGGGGAGGAGAGTTTGTCGCTAAGCCGTTGACGGCCCCGCCGGGCGCGATCCATCGCCGGCCAGGTGCGCGTGCACCGCCGCCACCACCTGCGCGCCCTCGCCGACCGCGGCGGCGACGCGCTTGATCGAGCCCGCGCGCACGTCGCCGATGGCGAACACGCCGGCGCGGCTGGTCTCCTGCGAGCCCCGGCCCGCCGCGGCGGCCTCGCCCGTCAACACGAAGCCCTTGGCGTCGAGGGCGACGCCGGAACCTTGGAGCCAGGCGGTGTTGGGGTCGGCGCCGATGAAGAGGAACAGGTGGCGGACGAGAAGATCTCCCGTCCGCCCGGACCGATCGCGCCAGGTCACCGTCTCCAGCTTGCCGCCGCGCCCGTCGAGCCCGGCCACCTCGGTTCCGGTCAGCACCTCGACGTTGGAGAGGCCCCGGATTCGGTCGACGAGGTAGCGGGACATGTTGGCGCCGAGGTCCGATCCCCGCGCCAGCAGCCAGACCGTCTTCGCTTTCGAGGCCAGGAACACCACCGCCTGGCCGGCGGAATTGCCCGCGCCGACCAGCGCGACCTCCTCGCCCGCAACCAGCCGGCCCTCCACCGGCGAGGCCCAGTAGTGCACCGAGGCGGCGTCGAAGGCCTCCAGCCGCTTCACGGCGGGGCGACGGTAGAGCGCGCCGGTGGCGATCACCACCGAGCGGGCGCGGACCTCCTCGCCGGAAACGAGGCTCAAGGCGAGCAAGCCCTCGGGCGATGTCTGCGCATCGAGGCTCGCCACCTCGTCCGGGATCGCCATCTGCACCCCGAACTTCTGGGCCTGGTTGTGGGCGCGGGCCATCAGCGCCGCGCCGCTGACCCCGGTCGGGAAGCCGAGGTAGTTCTCGATCCGCGCCGAGGCGCCGGCCTGGCCGCCGAACGCGCGGCAGTCGAGGGCGATCGTCTTCAGCCCCTCCGATGCCGCATAGACCGACGCCGCCAATCCCGCCGGCCCGCCTCCCACGATGGCGACGTCGAAGATCGCCGTCCGGTCGAGCGGCCCGACGAGACCCAGGCAGCGCGCCAGCTTGGCGTCGCTTGGACCCCTCAGCAAGGCGCCGTCCGGGCACAACACCAGCGGCCAATCGCCGTGGGGCACGTCGAAGCGGTGCAGCAGCGCCGCGGCCTCGGCGTCGGTCTCGGCGTCCAGCACGTGGTACGGATGGCCGCTGCGGGTGAGGAAGACCTCCAGGGCGACGACGCCGGGATGCCCAGCCGGTCCCAGGATCACCGGCCCGCCCGCGTGCGTCTCGATCAGCCCCATGCGCCGCAGGATCAGCGCGCGCATGATCCGCTCGCCGAGCTCGGCTTCCGCCACCAGCACCGCGCGCAGCTGCTCCGGCGGAATGTGCACGGTCTCGACCGGGCCGACCGCATCCGCGTCCACGAGCGCGGGTCGTCCCGTCAGCTGCGCCAGCTCGCCGAGGAACGAGCCGGGACCGTGGGTGATGATCGGATCGCGACCACCGTCGTCCAGCTCTTGCGTGACCAGCACCTGGCCGGCGAGGATCAGGCTGACCCCGTGGCCAGGCTCGCCCACGTGCAGCACCCGCTCCCCGGCCTCGTAGGCGATCGGCACGCCGAAGCGGCACAGTCGCGCCACCTCCTCGGAGCTGAGGGCCGGGAACATCTGCGCCCGACGCGTCCGCATGACGGTCGCCTTGGCGGCGCGCACGGGCTACGCCGCCCCGTCACCCCGGGCGGCCTGCAGGGCCGATCCGGGCCCGGACCCTCCGGTTCCCAAACGACGTCCCGCTAGGACGCGGCGCCTCCGGCCCCGGCTCTTCGCTTCGCTTCGGCCGGGGTGACGGTTTCCTGCCATACCTGGATTCCGGGCGACGGCGCTTACTGTGGCTGCGGCACGAGGCGCAGGTAGGGCTTCAGCGTCTTCCAGCCGTTCGGATAGAGGGCCTTGGCCTCGTCGTCGCTCACCGCGGGGGTGATGATCACGTCCTCGCCGCGCTTCCAATTGGCCGGCGTCGCGACGCGGTGGCTGGCGGTCAGCTGCAAGGAGTCGATCACCCGCAGCACCTCGTCGAAGTTGCGGCCGGTGGTCATCGGATAGATCAGCATCAGCTTGATCTTCTTGTCGGGGCCGATGACGAAGACGGTGCGGACGGTCTGATTGGTCGCGGCGGTGCGCCCTTCCGAAGTCCCGGGCGTATCCGCGGGCAGCATGCCGTAGAGCTTCGCCACCTTCAGGTCGGTGTCCCCGATCATCGGATAGTTCGGCGCGGTTCCCTGAGTCTCGGCGATGTCGGCCGCCCACCGGGCGTGGTTGTCCACCGGATCCACCGAGAGGCCGATGATCTTCACGCCGCGCTTGTCGAACTCCGGCTTGATCTTGGCCATGTAGCCGAGCTCGGTGGTGCAGACTGGGGTGAAGTCCTTCGGGTGCGAGAACAGCACCGCCCACTTGTCGCCGATCCAGTCGTGGAAGCGGATCGGACCCTCGGTGGTCTGGGCTTCGAAGTCCGGGGCCGTGTCGCCAATGCTGAGACCCATTTTGCTTCTCCTCACCTGTTCGCGGCGACATATGCCCAGGATCATGACGTTTCAACCGGCTCAGGAACTTGACCGGGCGCGCCTTGCGCCGCTAGGA
>DATJRL010000420.1:0-4596 GCA_035504785.1 Caulobacteraceae bacterium | reverse complement strand
CCGCCGCCCGGCAGCGACGGGACCTCGCAGTAGTCGAGGTCGATCGCCCCGCGCAGGGTGTGCTCGCGGTCGACATAGACGTCGTCGTATCGCTCCTGGACCCCGAACACGGTCTCGGTGGCGAGGCCGAACAGCTTGCGCGTCAGCGTCAGGGCCGCGTCGCCGCCCAGCACGTTGCGTTCCTCGTACTGCCGCTCCTGGTCGCCGTTCACCGGATCGAGCAGGAAGTGGGTGAAATTGTTGTAGAGCGACATGGTGCTGTAGATGTCGTAGGCGTTGGCCGAGACCGACCAGCCGTCGCCGCTGGCGCCGTAGTGGCCCGACAGGCTGGCGCGCATCGAGGCGCCGTGGTCGGTGGGGTCGAGCACGCCGTAGCGGCCGATCAGTCCGTCCTGGATGGCGTACACCGACTGGTCCGTCTCCAGCCGCCCGGCGCTCTGGTAGTACATGCCGGTGAGGCTGTAGCCGTCGGCGTCGTCGCCGTGGCTGAAGCGCGCGGCCGCGTTGATCTTGTTGAAGTTGCTGGGCGGATCCCAGGGCCCGTCGAGGTGGCCGAGCTCGAGCGCACCCCAGACCCGATCGTCGTCGTCGAGGCGGTCGGTGCCGCCGACGAAGCCCTCGAAGTCGCGCAAGGTCCCGGCGCTGACGGACACCTGGTCGGGCAGGTCATCCACGAGATGCACCCGGGCCGAGCCGACGGCGCTGAAGTCGCCATTCTCGGCGTAGTAGGGCCCCTTGGTGTAGTCGAGCCCGCCGACAATCTCAGGGATCAGGAAATTCTGGTCGGCGTAGCCCTGGCCGTGAGCGTTGGTGCCGCGGTTCACCGGCATGCCGTCGACGAAGCTCGAGAAGTCGGTGCCGTGGTCGAGATCGAAGCCGCGCAGCTGGTACTGGTTGGCCTTGCTCTCGCCCGAGTGCACCGTGACGACCAGGCCCGGAATGGTCTCGTAGAGCTGGCCGATGCGGTAGATCGGCCGCAACTCCAGCGCCTCCTTGGTGACCGAGCCCTGGCTGGCGGTGATCGCCTTGCCCACCAGATCGACGCGGGAGGCGGTCACCACGACCTGGGAAACGGTGGTCGAACTGTCGGCGTCGCCGGTCGCGTCATCGGCGCGCGACTGGGTGGCGAAAGCGGCGACGAGCGCGACCGCGCCGACGCCGAGCATTGTCCTTGAAAACATCATCCTACGCCCCATGGGCGTCGTCCGTGGTCGGACGGGCGCCCGCGCGAGTTGAAAGGCGCGCGGACGCCGAGGCGTCCGCGCGGCGGATCGCTTCAGGCGGTGGGGTCTGGCGGGCCCTGGGATGGCGGCGGCGGCGCGGCGAGCCCCTGGCCCGGACGCTGGTCCAGGAGCGCGACGCGGGGCGGCTCGTCCGTCGCGACGGGCGTGACCGTCAGAAACGCGATCGGCGCCGGCGGCGTCGGCGCGGAATGGGCGCCGGCGAAGACGCAGACGTGGTCTGCGCTCTTGTCGGGCTGGTTCGCGGGCGCCTTGGCGGGATCGCCGCCCAGCATCTCCGGGCCATGGCCGGTGCAGATGACCATCCGCGGGCCGTGGTCGCCAGGCGCGAGCATCCAGCCGTTCGGCGCCGTCAGGCGGACGGCGAGCGCCAGGACGACGAGCAGCGCGCCCGTCCCCCGCCAGCCGCCATGCACCCTGAACCACCGCATAGCGGCCCGCTTAGTCCTCGAACCCACACAAGTCCATGACGGCGAGGCGCGACGGAATATTCCGTACGTCGCCGGGGTTGCTTTCAAGATTGACTTCCTTGGCGGCTGAGGCCCCCTTCGGCCCTTCGGGCCACTTCCCCCAAAGGGGGAAGATAGCGATCTGCCAATCCTCCCCCTTTGGGGAGGCGACTCGCGTCGCGAGCGGGAGGGGGCCTCCGCCGCCGCGAACCAACCAGGAGGAACCTCCGATGTCCGCAAACCACGACGCCGCCTCGATGCGGGCGCTGCTCGCCAAGCAGAAGGCGGCGCACCTGCGCGACGGCGCGCCGTCGCCTGAGAAGCGGATCGAGCGGCTCGATCGCTGCATCGGGCTGCTGGTGGACTTCCGCAAGGAGATCGAGGCCGCGCTCAACGAGGACTTCGGCGCCCGCTCCCCGGAAACCAGCGCCTTCGCCGACATCGCCTCCTCGATCGGGCCGCTGAAGCACGCCAAGGCCAACGTGAAGGCCTGGATGAAGACCGAGCGTCGCGCCACCTCGCCGGCCCTGCTGGGCCTTTTCGGCGCCAGGGCGGAGATCCGCTACCAGCCGAAGGGCGTCGTGGGCGTGATCAGCCCCTGGAACTTCCCGTTCAACCTCACCTTCACCCCGCTGGCCGGCATCCTCGCCGCGGGCAACCGGGTGATGATCAAGCCGTCGGAGTACACGCCAGCCGCCTCGGCGCTGATGGCGCGCATGTTCGGCGGCGCGTTCTCGGACGAGGAGATCGCGGTGGTCACCGGCGGGCCGGACGTGGGCCAGGCCTTCGCCGGCCTCGCCTTCGACCACCTGCTGTTCACCGGCGCCACCGGCATCGCCCGCCACGTGATGAAGGCCGCGGCGGAGAACCTGGTTCCGGTGACGCTGGAGCTCGGCGGCAAGAGCCCGGTGATCCTCGGCCGCTCCGCCGACCTGCCCACCGCCGCCGCGCGGATCATGAACGGCAAGACCCTCAACGCCGGCCAGATCTGCCTCGCGCCCGACTACGTGCTGGCGCCGAAGGAGAAGCTCGACAGCTTCGTCGGCGAGGCCGAGGGCGCGGTGCGGCGCATGTTCCCCACCATCAAGGACAACCCCGACTACACCTCGATCATCGCCCAGCGTCACTACGACCGGATCGTAGGCTACATCGACGACGCCAAGGCCAAGGGCGCGCGGGTGGTGGAGCTGAAGCCCGAGGGCGAGGACTTCAGCCAGCAGGAGCACCGCAAGATCGCGCCCACCCTGATCATCGATCCCACCGACGACATGACCGTGATGCAGGAGGAGATCTTCGGGCCGGTGCTGCCGGTGAAGACCTACGCCGACGTCGGCGAGGCCATCGCCTACGTCAACGCCCACGACCGGCCGCTGGGGCTCTACTACTTCGGCGACGACGCGGCCGAGCGCGACCGGGTGCTGAACGGAACGACCTCAGGCGGCGCGACGGTCAACGACGTCATCTTCCACGTGGCCCAGGAGGAGCTGCCCTTCGGCGGCGTCGGCCCCTCCGGCATAGGCAGTTACCACGGCGTCGACGGCTTCCGCGAGTTCAGCCACCGCAAGTCGATCTACACCCAGATCAAGCGCGACATCGGCCCCCTCCAGCAGATGCGCCCGCCCTACGGCCCCGGCATCCGCAAGTTCCTGGACGGCGCGATCCGGCGGTAAGGAGCGGCAGGGCGGATAGGGGGCATCGTGTCCAGGTACACAATGGCCGGGTGCTGCCCGCCGCGGTTCGCCTGCCCGCGCCAACGCTGTTCCACCATAATGGTGTAACTTGACTCTACACCATTATGGTGTCATCACGACATGACGGAAAAACGGAAGCCAACCTACGATCTCGAAACGTTCAAAGCCGCCTTCGCGAGCGTGGATCGTCTGAACGTCACTGGTGTCGCGCTACGCACTGCCGCTGGGCTTGGCTTCGGTCGAGGTGAGATCGTCGCGACGATCCAGACGATGCGGCGCGGCCACTTCTACAAGTCGATGACCGCCCATGCCGATCATCGACTTTGGCAGGATGTCTACCACGTCCCCTCGTCTGTGGGCACGCTGTACGTGAAATTCATGGCGGATGTCGTCACCGAATTTGTGCTGCTGTCATTCAAGGAGAGAGACGATGGTTGAGAGTCCAGTCTGCCCAGAAACCGGGGCGCCCATGCGCCGCGACACGCGGCCGATGACCCTCGACTACAAGGGCCAATCCATCACCTTCGACATGCCGGGCTGGTATTGTGACGCCTCGGATCAGAGCATCCACACCGGCGAGGATATGAAGGTGTCCGACCGGGCGTTGAATCGGCTCAAGGCCCGCAGCGAAGGCCTGATTGAACCCGAAGACATCCGACGCATCCGCAAAAGACTGGGTCTTAGCCAAACGGCGGCCGGCGAGCTTATTGGCGGCGGCCCGCGAGCATTTCAGAAATACGAGGCCGGCGACCTGTTGCCCAGTCGTGCGATCAGCAGTGCGCTTGCGCTCCTCGACAACGATCCGCAGGCCTTGCGGGTGCTTGAGGCTCGGCTTCACCCAGCCTAACGCCGCGATGACACACTTGCGTAGGCCGGCAGGCACTTTCAGTAATTATCACACCGGTTAGGCCAGAATCTGGAGCCCGTGCTTCCGGACGATGCTGAGCAGCTTGAGCGCGGCGCCGCTCGGCTTTTTGGCGCCGGTCTCCCACTTCTCGACCGTGCTTTCGCTGGTGTTGAGGTAGCGGGCGAACACCGGCTGACTGACCTTGTTGGCCTCGCGGAGTCGCTTGATCTCCGCGGGCGCGATGGACGGCGTGACGGCCAAGCAGGTTTGATCGAAATCGCGCATGGTCGCCTTGTCGATCGTGCCGGCGCGGTACATGCCCGCGACAGCGCTATGAACCGCCTCGAAAGCGTCGCTCTTAAACCTAC
>DATJRL010000419.1:0-5479 GCA_035504785.1 Caulobacteraceae bacterium | reverse complement strand
TCCGCAAACCATCGGGTGACTTCAATCGGAAGTCGCTCAACCTTCACCACGGGGTCTGCGTCACCGACGAGTTCATGGAGGCGGTGCGCGACGGCGCGAGATTCGCGCTGCGCTCGCCGAAGACCGGCGAGGCGATCCGCTGGATCGACGCGCGAAGCCTCTGGCAAAAGCTCCTGGAGCTGCGCCTGCAGACCGGCGAGCCCTACCTGATCTTCTCCGATACGGCCAATCGGGCCATGCCGCTGCACCAGCGCGAGCTCGGGCTCAGCGTGCGGCAATCGAATCTCTGTTCCGAGATTCTTCTCCATTCCGGCCCCGATCATCTGGGGCGAGAGCGTACGGCGGTCTGCTGCCTCTCGTCCGTCAACGCCGAGAAGTTCCTCGAATGGCGCGACCACCCCACCTTCATCGAGGACTGCATGCGCTTCCTCGACAACGTGCTGCAGGACTTCATCGACCGGGCCCCGCCGGGAATGGAGAACGCCGTCTACGCCGCTTGGCGCGAACGGTCCGTCGGGCTCGGGCTGATGGGGTTCCACTCCTTCCTGCAGGGACAGAACGTGCCGTTCGAGAGCGCGCTTGCCAAGAGCTGGAACATGCGCCTCTTCAAGCACTTGCGCCGGGGCTGCGACGCCGCCAGCCGCAAGCTCGCCGAGGAGCGCGGCGCCTGTCCCGACGCCGCCGAGCGCGGCGTGATGGAGCGGTTCAGCCACAAGCTGGCCATCGCGCCCAACGCCTCGACCTCGATCATCTGCGGCGGCGCCAGCGCCGGCATCGAACCGATCCCGGCCAACATCTACACCCACAAGACGCTGTCGGGCTCGTTCGCGGTGAAGAACCCCTACCTCGAGCGGCTGCTGGAGGAGCGCGGCCTCAACACGCCGGCCATCTGGGGGTCGATCCTGGAGAACGAGGGCTCGGTGCAGCACCTCGATTGCCTGACCCGGGACGAGAAAGACGTCTACAAGACGGCGTTCGAGATCGACCAGCGCTGGGTCATCGAACTCGCCGCGGATCGCGCGCCCGAGATTTGCCAGTCGCAGTCGGTGAACATCTTCCTGCCCGGCGACGTCGACAAATGGGACCTGCACATGCTGCACTGGACCGCATGGGAGCAGGGCGTGAAGAGCCTCTACTACCTGCGCTCCAAGTCCGTCCAGCGGGCCGCCTTCGCCGGCGGCGACGGTGTGGCCGCCATGGTCGAGAGGGCCGCCGGCGAACGCACCGACTACGACGAGTGCCTGGCCTGCCAGTAGACCGAGACCCGTCTCGAGCGCCGGCGCCGGCGCGAATGCGTTGACGCCGCCCGAGCCCGGGCGGACCCTGGGCTCATGAGGGTGCTTCTGCTGGGCGCGACCGGCTTCTTGGGTCCGCATGTCGTGCGCGCGCTGGATGCGCTCGGCGTCGAAGTCGTGGCCGTCAGCCGGCGGGCGGGCGGCGCCGGCGGCGTCGCGGCGGACCGACGCGATGTGGCGAGCCTGCGGGCGTTGGCGCGCGGGCGCCGGGTAACGACCGTCATCGACCTGCTCGCCTACACCGAGGCCGAGACGCTGCCGCTCTGGGCCGCGATGGATGGCCTCATCGAGCGCTGGGTCATGGCCAGCTCCTGCGATGTCTACCGCAACTACGAGGGACTGCATCGCAAGGCCGCGCCGGCGCCCGTCTTGGGGCTGTTCGCGGAGGACTCGCCGCTGCGCGCGACGCGCTATCCCTATCGGCTCGACCCGCGGCGGCCGGCCGAGGCCGCCGATGCCTGGATGGACGATTACGACAAGATTCCGCTCGAGGCGGCCCTCCTCGCCCAGCCGAGCCTCGGCGGCGTGGTCCTGCGGCTGCCGATGGTGTTCGGACCGGGCGATCGGCAGCGGCGCTTTCGATGGCTGCTGCGGCCCATGCTGGCGGGCGAGACCCGGCTCGTCGTCGACCCAGGCTGGGCGGCTTGGCGGACGACCTACGGCTATGTTGCGGACGTGGCGCACGCCCTGGCGACGGCGGCGGCGCATCCGGCCACGAGCGGCCGGGTGTTCAACCTTGGCCGCTCCGACGTGACCGACCACCACGACTGGATCGGCCGCTACGCGGCGGCTCTGGGCTGGCGCGGGGAGGTGGCGGAAGCGCCGGCGCGGCCGGACAGCCCGATCGCGGCCCTCGACCTGCGCTACCCCCTGTCGGCAGACACCTCCGCTTTTCGCCAGGTCTGCGGCTGGACCGAGCCCACCGCGTTCGAGGACGCCCTCCTCTGGACCATCGCCGACGAACGCCGCCGCGGTTGACGCCGCCCTTGCGGCGCTGGAGCGCCAGGATCGGGGATGGCGCGTCGACTCGGGGCGGGGCGGGCGCCCGGTCCGCGCCTAGTCGTCAGCCCCCCATCTCGCACTGGGGCCCCGGCCGACTCCGTCGAGCCCACCAACCGCTACTGCGGCTCCTTGCCTGGCCAGACGAGGTAACCCTGGGCGTCGCGGCCGGCATATTGGTAGACGGCGCCGTAGCTGCCGTCCCGCCATTGGGCGTCGCCCCTCTGGAAGCTTTCGCCGGCCGTGCAGCCGAGGTCGTGCGGCGGCGGGCAGGGCGGGGGCGCGGCGTGCGCTTCGCCCAGGTGCAGGTAGTGGCGTTCGCCGTCGCGGTCGACGAAGACCCAGACGCCGCGGCTGTCGGAATCGCGGCGCTGGAAGCCGAAGGTGGCGACCCGGCCGCCCGCCTCGGCGTCGTCCCAGGCGTAGACGCGGTCGCTGCCGCGGTACTCGTCCGGCGGCGGGCCGCCGTCATGGGGACCGACACGGCCGTTCGCCGGCGGAACCCGCAGCACCAGCATGCCGCCATAGGGAGGCGGCGGAGGCGGTCCCATGTCCGGCGGAGGCGGCGGCGTCAGCGCCGCGTAAGGTGGCGGAGGCGGGCCCTCGCCGCCGGCTTGCCAGGCTTCGCGAACGGCGCGGGCGTCGAGGCCGCCGACGGCCCGCTCGTAGCGATAGATCAACGCCTGAGCCTCGGCGACGTCGCCGCCGGCCGCGGCGTACCGGTGTTCGTGGACGCCGTGCACCCGGCGGTGCTCGCGGGCCTCGCGCATCGTGGGGCAGTGGGCGTGGCGAACCCGGTGCGCCGGCGCCGCCTTGGCTGGGGCGGCGGCCGCGGCGGGAGTCGGGCAGTAGAAGATCGGCGCGGCAGGCGGCGGGCCGTTGGCCTGGGCGCCGGCGAGACCGGCCCAGCCTAGGAAGGCGCCGCCGGCCAGGGCGGGCAAGGCGAGGACAAGACGCATGAGGCTGCTCTCTGGTGAGGCCCGCGTGATCGCGAACTCCTTAACAGAATTAACCTCTTCGCGCGCGGCCCGCGCCCCTATTCCCCCTTGGCGCGAAGATGGGCCTCGACCAGCGCATCGTAGGCGGCCAGGCGCTTGTAAGCGCGGAAGTCGTCGCCGGCGGTCCGCCAGGCGCGGGCGAAGGCGGCTCGGCGCGGCGGATCGGCGTCGAGGGCCGCAAGAGCGTGTCGCCAGACGCGGATGGTGAAGAGCACGCCGCCGGTCTCGGGCAGCCGGCGGACGGTCTGGCGTTCCACCCGCACGAACAGCGCCTCGCCGGCGTTCTCGGGCGCGATAGCGCCGATGCGGGCGCGAACCACCGCGCCATCGGGGGCGAAGAGGTCGTCGCCGGCCATCACCGTCCAGTTGCGGCGCTCTAGGATCACATCCGGCCGCAGCGCGTCGAAGATGCGGGCGACGCGGGTCAGGAACCGCCCCTCGAAGCCGGGGACGGGCGCGTGCAGCGCCGCCAGCGGCTTGCCGATCACCTCGGACGCCGTGAAGAAGGTGCCGGCCGAGAGGCTGAGCGCGGTGAGCGTCCAGGCGCCGTCCCGCGCTTCCATCAGGCAGAGATCGTCCGCCACGGCCCGAGCCGCGGCGTAGAGCGGCGGCAAGTCGTCCCGCGCTTCGACCGCCCGGCCGGCTTGCCGCACGAGATCCAACACCTCCGCCTGCCCCGCCCTCGATCCCGCAAGCTCCGCCCAGACCTGGACCCGGCGCTCGGCGAACAGCGGGTCCTTGCGGGCCGCGGGGTCGGCTTCGCCGCCTTCCAGCCACGCCTCCGGCGGGACGGGCCTCAGTCCGACGGCGAAGTCGGGCCGAGCCTCGGCCCACGGGCTGTGGATGATGGGGAGAGTAACCATGGCGCCTCCCGCTCATACTTGCGCGGGCGGCCTCGCGTCTCTAGCGTCGCGATCCTTCCGGGAGCCCGAAGGAGCGTGCGCGTGGCGATCGAAGCAGTGTTGTGGGACTTCGGCGGCGTCTTCACCACCTCCCCGTTCGAGGCGTTCAACCGCTTCGAGGCGGCTCGCGGCCTACCCAACGACCTGATCCGCACCATCAACGCCACCAACCCGCTGGACAACGCCTGGGCGCTGTTCGAGCGGGCGAAGATCGACCGCGACGGCTTCGACTTGAAGTTCCTGGAGGAGTCCACCGCCCGCGGCCACCCGGTCCGCGGCGCCGACGTGCTGCCGCTGCTGTCGGGCGACGTGCGTCCGCGGATGGTCGAGGCGCTGAAGCTCTGCAAGCGTCACTACAAGGTCGGCTGCATCACCAACAACATGGCCCAGGGCCATGGGCCGAGCATGGCCGCCAGCGCCGCGGGCGCGACGCGCTCTGCGTCGATCATGGCGCTGTTCGACGCGATCATCGAGAGCTCGAAGGCCGGGGTGCGCAAGCCCGATCCTCGCATCTACCAAATGGCTTGCAAGCAGCTCGGCGTCGATCCCGAGGCGTGCGTCTACCTCGACGACCTCGGGATCAACTGCAAGCCAGCGGCGGAACTCGGCATGCAGGCGATCAAGGTGGTGAGCGAGGCGCAGGCGCTGGGCGACCTCGCCCGCATCACCGGTCTCACCTTCCCGGAGCTAGCCCCCGCATGAGCCGCCCGACCAAGATCGGCGCCCCGGCGGCGCTCGCCGTTTTGCCGGGCTGGTCGGCGGCCGAGGGGCGCGACGCGATCGCCAAGACCTTCAAGTTCCAGGATTTCAACGCCGCGTTCGGCTGGATGACCCGCGTGGCGCTGGCAGCCGAGAAGCTCGACCACCACCCGGAGTGGTTCAACGTCTACTCCCGCGTCGAGGTGCTGCTGGCCACCCACGACGCGGATGGCGTCACCGAGCTGGACGTGACGCTGGCCAGGGTCATGGACAAGGCGGCGGACGAAGGCGGCGCCTGAGGCCCCCACCCGCTCGCCGGACGGCGAGTCGCCGCCCCAATCTTCCCCCTCTGGGGGAGGCGACTCGCGTAGCGAGCGGGAGGGGGCCTCCGCCGCCTTACACCCCCTGCGTCACCGCATGCAGCCGGGCGTAGGTTCCGCCGCGGGCCACCAGCTCGCCGTGACGGCCCTCCTCGACGATCCGGCCGCCGTCGAAGACCAGGATGCGGTCGGCGCTGCGGATGGTCGAGAGCCGGTGGGCGATGACGATGGTGGTGCGTCCGGCCATCAGCTCCTCGGTCGCCGCC
>DATJRL010000418.1:0-3326 GCA_035504785.1 Caulobacteraceae bacterium | reverse complement strand
CAATCCGCGCCTGATCATGGCCCGCGTCTCCGGCTTCGGTCAGACCGGCCCCTACGCCTCGCGGGCCGGCTACGGCCTGATCGGCGAAGCGATGGGGGGCCTCAGGGCCATCACCGGCGAGCCGGATCGACCGCCCGCCCGCGCCGGCATCTCCATCGGCGACAGCCTGGCGGCCACCCACGCCGTGATGGGCATCCTGATGGCGCTGCACGTGCGCGAGCGCACCGGGCGCGGCCAGGTGATCGACGCGGCGATCTACGAGAGCGTGCTGGCGATGATGGAGAACACCGTCACCGAGTACGATATCACCGGCTACATCCGCGAGCGCTCCGGCTCGGTGCTGCCGGGGATCGCGCCCTCCAACGTCTACCCGGCGTCCGACGGCGAC
This sequence comes from Caulobacteraceae bacterium, assembly GCA_035504785.1. GTDB lineage: Bacteria > Pseudomonadota > Alphaproteobacteria > Caulobacterales > Caulobacteraceae > Acaudatibacter. Next base: position 2,938 of record DATJRL010000418.1, on the reverse strand, counting down.
GTGCTGATCGGCGGCAACGGCGACACCGTGTTCGCGCGGCTGTGCGAGACCATGGGCGAGCCGGCGCTGAAGGACGATCCGCGCTACCGCGATCACGCCAGCCGGGGCGTCAACCAGGCGGCGCTCGACGCGCACATCTCCGAGTGGACGCGGCGCTACACGGTGGCCCAGTTGCTGGAGACGCTGGAAGGCGGCGGCGTGCCCTGCGGCCGCATCTATCGCGCGCCGGACATGCTGGCCGACCCGCAGTACGCCGCCCGCCAGTCCATCGTCTCGGTGGCGCACCCGGTGTTCGGACCGATCCGCATGCAGAACGTGCACCCCAAGCTCAGCGAGACGCCGGGCGCGGTGAGCTGGCCGGGTCCGCCGCTGGGCGAACACACCGCCTCCGTGCTGGCGGACAAGTTGGGCGTGGCCGCCGCGCGGCTCGCCGAGCTGAAATCCGCCGGCGTGGTCTGACGGGTGGCGAGCGCGGGGGAGATCATCGCGCGGCTGGAACGCCTGCCGCCGTCGCGGGCGGTGTGGTCGCTGGTGGTGCTGCTCTCGCTCGGAGGCGCCTTCGAGTTCTACGACCTGATGATGACCGCCTACATCTCGCCGGTGCTGGCGAAAGCAGGCGTGTTCCACAAGGTCGGCCTCTTCGGCCTGCCGGACCAGGCGAGCTTCGTCGCCGCCACCTTCCTCGGCCTCTTCGTCGGCACGATTGGGGTCTCGCGCATCGCCGATCGCTTCGGCCGCCGTTCGATCTTCATCCTCTCGCTGCTCTGGTACACCGCCGCCGCGGTGGTCATGGCGCTGCAGACCACCGCGCCCGGCATCGACCTCTGGCGGCTGGTCGCCGGCGTAGGCATCGGCGTCGAGCTCGTCACCATCGACGCCTACATCGCCGAACTGGTTCCGAAGCGGATCCGCGGCCGCGCCTTCGCGGTCAACCAGTCGATCCAGTTCCTCGCCGTGCCGACGGTGGCCCTGGCCGCCTGGAAGCTGGGGCCCGAGACTATCGCAGGCGTCGCCGGCTGGCGGCTGGTGATCCTGCTGGGCGCGGTGGCGGCGGTCGGCGTCTGGTTCATCCAGCTACGCCTGCCGGAGTCGCCGCGCTGGCTCGCCGACCACGGTCGGCTCGAGGAAGCCGACGCGATCGTGTCCGACCTCGAGGCCAGGTCGGCCGCGCAGACCGGCGGACCCCTGCCGGCGCCAACCCCTACCGCCCCCGTCGAAGACGGGCATGGGCGGCTGGTCGAGATCTTCGGACCCACTCTGCTCGGGCGGACGGTGCTCCTCGTGGTGCTGAACGCGTTCCAGGCGGTGGGCTTCTACGGCTTCACCAACTGGGCGCCGACGTTCCTGGCCGCGCAGGGCGTCCACTTCGCCGAGAGCCTGCAGTACGGCTTCATCATCGCCGCGGCCTATCCGATCGGCCCTCTGGTCTGGAGCGGCATCGCCGAGCGGTTCGAGCGCAAGTGGCTGGTGGTGCTGGGCGCCGCCGGGACCGGGGTGCTGGGGCTGGTCTTCGCCGCGTCTAGGGCGCCCGCGGCGCTGATCGCTCTGGGCGTCGCGATCAACTTCTCCAACAACCTGCTGTCGTTCTCCTACCACGCCTACCAGGCCGAGCTTTACCCGACCCGGGTGCGCGCCACCGCCGTCGGTTTCGTCTACTCCTGGAGCCGGCTTTCGACGGTGGGTTCGAGCTATGTCATCGCCTGGCTGCTGGGTCTCGCCGGCGCCGCGGGCGCCTTTGGCTTCATCGCCGCGGCGATGCTGGTCGTAGTCGTTTCGGTGGCCGCGTTCGGGCCGCCGACGCGTGGGAAGGCCCTGGAGGAGATCGCCCGCTGAGGCCATACGTTGTTCCGACCTAGGGAACCGCGCCCATGACCCCGCCAAGCCGCCAGATCCTCCTCGACAGCCTGCCCGAGGGCCGGCTTTCGACCGCCAACTTCCGTCTGGTCGAGGTCGAGCGGCCAAGTCCTGGCGAAGGCGAGGTGCTGCTGCGGCCGCTCTACATCACCCTCGACGCTTCCAACCGCGCCTGGATGCAGGGTCCGACGTACCGGGCGGCGCTGAAGGCCGGGGAGGTGATGTACGGCCGCGCGTTGGCCGAGGTGGTGGAGAGCTGGGCGGAAGGTCTGGCGCCCGGCGACATCGTCTTCGCCGAAACCGGTTGGCGGGACTGGGCCGTGATGCCGGCACGACTGGTGCAGAAGCGGCCGAGAATCGAGCCGCTCAGCCACCTGCTCAGCGTCTACGGCATCAGCGGCCTCACCGCCTATCACGGCCTGCTCGATCTCGGCCGACCGAAGCCTGGCGACACCGTGGTCATCTCAGCCGCCGGCGGCGCGGTGGGCACGATCGCCGGCCAGATCGCCAAGCTGAAGGGCTGCCGCGTGGTGGGCGTCGCCGGCGGTCCGGACAAGTGCGAGTGGCTGCGCCGCGACCTCGGCTACGACGCCATGATCGACCACCGCGCCGGCGGCCTGCGCGCCGCGTTGCGCGACGCCTGCCCGAACGGGGTTGACGTCTATTTCGACAACACCGGCGGCGAGATTCTGCAGGCGGCGCTGTTCGAGATGGCCAACCAAGGCCGCATCGTCTGCTGCGGCGGGGTCGCCAGTTACGACGGCCCGGGCGAAGCGCCAGGACCGCGCGGCGTGCCGGGCCTCATCGTCACCAAGCGCCTCACCCTCACCGGCTTCATCGTCACCGACTTCGCCGACCGCCGAGACGCGGCGCTGGCCGAGCTGAAGGGGTGGGTGGATGGCGGTCGGATCAAGGTGATCGAGCATATCACGGAAGGCTTGGAGACGCTGCCGGCCGCGCTTGTCGGCCTTCTCGCCGGCGAGAACCGCGGCAAGCGGATGGTGCGGGTCTGACGTTGCGCCAAGTCCGTCTCGACCCCATAACCGGGCCATGACCGCCCCAGCGCCCGAGAAGCGCCTCTACA
>DATJRL010000417.1:0-5795 GCA_035504785.1 Caulobacteraceae bacterium | reverse complement strand
CTGGCCGCCCTGGGCGCTCCGAGCCGCGCCGAACTCGGCGCGAGCTTCCCCGACAGCGCGGCGCGCGCCGCCGTCATCGCCCGCGAGCCGGCCAAGGACGCCAGCCTGCTCGCCAAGCTCTCCTGGATGATCGGTCGGGTGGTGATCGTCCGTCGCGTCGCGCCAGACGCCGGCGGCGTCGACGGCGTCCTCTACAAGGCCCAGCTGCAGGCCGGCGCGGGCGATCTCGAGGACGCCCTCGCCACCTTGCGCGCGCTTCCGGCGCCGGCTCGCCAAGCGCTGCGGCAGTGGACCGACGCCGCGACGCGTCGCGTCGAGATCGACCAGCATATCGCCGCCGTCCGCGCCCGAGCCGTCGCCGCGCTGTCGCCCCAGACGGCCGCTCCGTCATGATCCGCACCCTCGTCGTCGTGCTGCTGGTGCTGATCGTCGTCGTGGTGCTGGTGGCGATGCGCGGCGACCCGGGCGCGGCGGAGCTGACCTGGTTGGGCTGGAACGTTCGGGCCACGGCCGCCGCCGCCGCGCTGATGCTGATCTTCTTCACCCTTGTCGCCAGCCTGCTCTGGCGCGGGCTGATCTGGCTGGCCGAGACGCCGCAGCGCGCCCGCCGCGCCCGCGCCGAAGCGCGCCGCCGTCAGGGGGGCGAGGCGCTGACCCGCGGCTTCCTGGCCGCGGCCGCCGGCGATGGCGCCGAAGCCCGCCGACAGGCGCAGCGCGCGGCCGGCCTGGTGGACGACACTCCCGCCCTTGTCCGACTGCTCGCGGCCAAGGCGGCCGAGGCGGCCGACGACAACGCCGGCGCGCGCGCCGCCTACACGGCCATGCTGAGTTTTCCCGAACTGCGCCTGGCCGCGCACAAGGGGTTGATGCAGACCGCGCTCGCCGAGGGCGACCTCGACGAGGCGCAGCGCCAGGCCGCCGCCGCCTACGCCCTCGCGCGGACCGCGCCGTGGGCCTGGCGGGCGGTGCTGGAGGCCCGGCTCGCCGCCGGCGACTGGGCCGCGGCGCTGCAGCTGATGCAGGGGGCGCTCGAGCGCAAGATCGTCTCGCCGATCGTGGCCGAGCGGTCGAAGGCGGCGCTGCTCACCGCCTGGGCCGCCGAGCGCGAGACCGACGCCGATCCCAAGGTCCGCGACAAGGCCCTGGACGACGCGCAGACGGCCACGCGGCTGCGCCCCGACTTCGTTCCCGCCGCGGTCATCGCGGCCCGCCTGCTGGCCGCCGACGGCCGCCAGGCGCGCGCCGCCCAGGTGCTGGAGAGCGCCTGGCGCGCCGGCCCGCATCCGGCGCTCTGGCTCGCCTATCGCGACCTGCGCACCGACGAGACCCCCCGCGAGCGCGCCGCGCGCCTCTCCAGCCTGGCCGGCTTCCGGCCCGAGGCGCGCGAGAGCCGCATCCTGATGGCCGAGCAGGCCCTGATCGCCGGCGATCCGGTGGGCGCCAGGGCTGCGGTGCGCGAACTGGACGACGAGCCGCCGACCCGCCGACTGGCCAGTCTCAGGGCGCGCGTGGCCAACCTGGCCGGCGACCGCGACGAAGCCCGCGCCTGGATCGCACGCGCCGGCGAGGCGCCCCAGGAACCGGATTGGTCGGATCTCGACCCGGAGGGCCGCGCCTTCGCCTACGGACCCGGCGACTGGGCCCGCCTCGCCGCCGCCTACGCCGAGCGGGGCGAGCTGGTCCACCCGCGCTTCGAGCGCCGCGAGCGCGGCCTCAGCGACCTTCCGGAACTGCCGGCCGCCTACGCCGACTCGCTGCCGTTCGTCACCGCCGCGGCCGCCGGCGTCGCGCCGCCGATTGTCGACGACGGCGGCTTCGCCGAACTGACCGTCCGCGACGATTACGCGCCCGCCGAACCCGCCCCGCCCCGGCCGACCCGCCGCCGCCCGGCCTTCGGCGGCCGCGACAAGGGCCGCTGACGCGTTCGCCAGCGTCGAGCTCGACCCATCAAACCTAAGCGCCGTCTTCAATTCCCTCGCGAACCGAGCTAGAGACCCCTCTCCCTCATCGGAGGCCGCCTTAGCTCAGCCGGTAGAGCGGCGCATTCGTAATGCGTAGGTCGGGTGTTCGAGTCACCCAGGCGGCGCCATTGCCCTCCAGGCGACCCTCATTCGCGCCGTCCGCGCGTTCGGACCGGTCGGTTTCCATTCCTGACGCTCATCGACGGCTTCCCGTCTCGCTGGCGTCGAGACCGAGGGCGAGTCGGATTCGAACGAAGCTGGCGGGTTCGCGTTTTCATGAGGGGTTGGGTGGTCGGAGTGCGGGGGTTCGGAGTATCGCTCGATGAGAAAGCTTCTAGTTGGCGTGTCCCTGATAGGCGCCTTGAGTCTTGGCGCCCCAGCCCTGGCGCAGCCGCCCGGCGGCGTGAAGGTGGGGACCCTTTCGTGTCATGAACATAGCGGCTGGGGTCTCGTGCTCTGGTCCTCCCGGCGCGTTCGGTGCGTGTATTCCGGCGCGAACGGGTCGGCCCGTTACACGGGCCGGTTCACCGACGCCGGCGTCGACGTCGGCTACCACGGACCCAGCGACATCGTCTGGGCGGTGTTCGCGCCGACCACCCGCCTCGGCCCCCGCGCCCTGAACGGCCACTACGTCGGAGGGACCGCGGCGGCGGCCGTCGGCGTGGGTCTCGGCGCGAATGCGCTCGTGGGCGGCTCGGACCGGACCGTCTCCTTGCAGCCGCTGAGCGTCTCGGGAGGCACCGGCCTCGCCGCCGACGCCGGCATCGGCTCGCTCACGCTCGCCAACGTTCCTGGCACCTATCGGCCGGCTTAGCGCCGCCGGTCAGGTCGGCGCGATCGCCGGATCGCCGGGCCGCACGACGCCGCCCTCGGTGACGTGGACGTAGATCCCGCACAGCAGGTGGCCGTAGAGGCGGTGCAGTTCGGCGGGGATGTCGAGGTCGCGGACGGCGGTGGTCGGGTCGACGCCGGGCGCGGCGCAGCGCACGATCGGCTTGAACACCGTCGCCCGGGCCTCGCCGAGCGTCAGCGACCGGCCCTCCCAGCCGTTCTCGGCCCAGGGCGGCCAGCCGTCGACGTAGAGGTTGGCGCGGAAGCGCAGCGGATCGACGTGGCGGCCCAGGCGCGCTTCGAGGTCGCGGACGCTGGCTAGGTTGATGATCGAGACGTGGCCGAGCGGGTGGTCGAGGAAGCGGTGGCCCTCGCCGTCGAGCACCCGCAGCGGACCCTGCGCCGCCTCGCCCAGCATAGCGCCCACCCAGGCCGCGAACGCCGCGCGGCCGGCCTCCCGGCTGAGGTCGCCGCGAAACGACGGATGGCCCTCGGCTTCCGCGTGGAGCAGGCCGGTGGCGTCGTCGAGGCGGGTGCGCGCTTTCGCCACCTCGGCGATCTTGGCCAAGACGGCGAACTTCTGCTTCGGAATCCACTTCGGCTGGGCCGGATCGAAGCCGCATGGCCCGTCTTCCAACACGTAAAGGCGGTCGCCGGGAAACGGCTTCTGGGGCGCAAGTTCGGCAAGCTCGAGCTTTTCCGGCGTGAACCCCTTGATCGGATGCCGAAAAAGTGCGGCGATGGTGGCGGTCATGGCGCTCCCTTGCCGGGCCGGATGGCGAAACGCAAGCTTGCGCGCAAGGTGAGCATGAGCGATCCGACTGCGGGACCTGGCGTTGATTCGGAACGCGTGCGCAGCAGACCTCCCTACCATCTGGCGCCTTGGGTCGCCATGGCGGCCATGGCCGCGGCGGCGCTCTGGCCGCGCCGCAAGAAGGACGGCGCGCCGGCGCGGCCGCTGCGCCAGCTGAGCCCGGCCGAGATCGACGCCGCCGAGCCCGGTCGCGGCCGCTGCGCGCGCTGGCCCACTTCGATCCCGCCCCTGGGCTGGAAGGACATCTTCTGGCGCACCTACCGCGAGACCGGCCGCGACCGGCTGCCGGCGCTGGCGGGCGGGGTCACCTTCTATGTCCTCCTGGCCACCTTTCCCGCGATCGCCGCCTTCGTCTCGCTGTACGGCCTCTACAATTCGGACGTCACCACGGTGGAGCGGCAGCTGGGCCACCTCTCCAACATCCTGCCGCGCGACGCCGTGGCCCTGCTCAGCGCCCAGATGGTGCGGATCGCCAGCCATCGGCACGCCACCCTGGGCGCCGCCTTCGTGGTCTCCACCCTGCTCTCGATCTGGAGCGCCAACGCGGCGATGAAGGCGATGTTCGACGGCCTCAACATCACCTTCGACGAGATCGAGAAGCGCGACTACCTGCGCCGCAGCCTGGTCACCTACGCGGCGACCTTCGGGGCGCTGGTGTTCCTGGCGCTGGTGGTCGCCACGCTGATCGGCGCGCCGGCCTTCCTGCACGACATGGGCCTGCGCCGCTTCGGCGTGTGGTGGGGGCCGATCCGCTGGCTGGCGGTGTTCGTCTTCGCCGCCTGCGCCTTCTCGCTGCTGTACCGGTTCGGCCCCAGTCGCCGGCATGCGCAATGGCGCTGGGTGGTGTTCGGCGGCGTGCTGGCGGCGCTGGCCTGGCTCGGCGCCTCGCTGCTGTTTTCCTGGTGGGTCAACAACATCGCCAACTTCGGCGTCACCTACGGCTCGATCGGAGCGGTGATGGCCTACATGCTGTGGGTGTGGTGGTCGGCGATCGTGGTGCTGCTGGGCGCCGAGCTGAACGCCGAGGTGGAGCACCAGACCGCCATCGACACCACGATCGGCGCCCGCAAGCCGATCGGCCAACGCGGCGCCACGATGGCCGACACCGTGGGCAAGGCCTTCACCACCAGCCCGCGCGAGGCCGCCGACTGGTTCACCGCCTTCCTGGGCCGGCAGGTCGGCTACGTGCTGGGTTTCCTGCGCCGGATCGGCCGCTTCGCGGCGTGACCGCTGACTCGTGCTCTAGACTCAAAGGCGCCGAGATCGACTCAGAGTTCGGATCGCGCCGAACCCGGCGGGGCGCCGGCTCATGGGTTCAGCGTCCGAACGCCCAGCCCGCCATGAGCGGAAGCTCGTCTCGCCAGAACGTGTCGCCGTGCGATCCGTCCCGCTCGGTCATCACCACGTCCGCCCCCGCATCGCGCAAGGCGTCGGCCCATCGGGTCGCGTTTTGGCGAAAGAACGGCTCGCGCGTTCCGGCGACGAGGTACACGCGCGGAAGCCGACTGGGCATGGTGTTCGGCGGTCGGAAGCCCGCCCCGGGCGAGGCGCAGAACACCGCGCCGTAGACGTCCGGGTGGCGAAGCCCGATGGCGAGCGCCAGCTCTCCGCCCGCCGAGACGCCGAACACCGCGGTGCGTTCCCTGGACGGCTCGACGCCGAAGCGCGACCGCACCCATTCGCGGACGTCTTCCATGAGGAAGCGCTCGTGGGCCGCGAACCGTTCCGGATCGAAGCCCGGCGAGTACTCGTGGAGCCGCAGCGTTTCGTCCGCCAACCGATGGATGCCGACGATCATCGTGGACGGCGCGCCCGCCGCCGCGACAAACTCTCCCCATTGCGAGATCAGCTGACCGTCGCCGGCGAACACCACGCACTCCGGCCGATCCGTCGGAAGATACACGGTGACCTTCCGACCCCCGTCGTAGTCGAACGTCTCGGTGACCAGCTCCATGGCGCGCGATCCTGCGGCGTTCCGCCCGCAGGTCAATCGCGCCGGCCGGTGCTTCGTCGGTTGCCGGACAAGTCGCGCTTCGACAAGGCTCGTTCCCAGCCGTGCGGCCGAAGGCGGATTCTGACCTCTGGGATTGGCGCCGAACTGTGGACCCACCGATCCGTGGTTCGCCGGAGCCCGCCCTGAATTAATCTTGGATAAGCCGCAGAATATCGTTAACCAACAATAAGAAATC
>DATJRL010000416.1:0-2240 GCA_035504785.1 Caulobacteraceae bacterium | reverse complement strand
CTTGCCACGCCGTTCTTCGGCACCGAGTATGATCTCGCGCACATGGGGCTGCCGCCGAACGAGCGGGGCAATGTGCGGTTCGCCTATTATCCGTCGGGCCACATGGTCTACCTCAACCCCGAGGCGCTTCATCAGATGAAGGCCGACCTCGCCCGCTTCTACGACGAGGCGATCCCGGCGCGGTGACCAGCGGCGGTCGGCGAGCGCTCCAGTTCCGCGAATACCTCGGCTGTATGCTCGCCGAGTAGCGGCGCCGGGCGGCCGAGCGGGGGGCGCTGGCCGTCGAACCTGAAGGGCGCCAAGGCTTCCTTGTGTGGGCCGATCACGGCGCGATCCATGTCGGCGAAGAAGCCGGAGGCGATCAGTTGCGGGTCCTGAGTCAGGCTAGACGCGCGCTGCACGGGCGCGGCGGCGATTCCCGCGGCTTGCAGGGTGTGGGCGGCCTCTTCCGGGGCCTTGTCGGTCGACCAGGCGCCCAGTGCGCTGGCGTCGGCTCCTCCGGTCAGTCGGCTGAGCGCCGCACGGTCTTCCACTCGCGCTGCGACCGCCAGCCAGCCGCTGTCCGAGCGGCCGTCGACCACCGCCGAGACCGCCAGGCGAGCTCGGGCGCTGCCGGTTCTCGGCAGGGAGCCTCCGACGGCCTGCTCGCCGATGATCGCGTCCGCCCCGAGGTGGAAGAGGCACGCGACCTGCGCGAGGTCGATCTCCGAGCCGCCCAGGCGCTCTCGCGCATAGAGCGCCGAGAGGATCGCGGCGGCCCCGTAAAGGCCGGCGACCGGATCGCCGAAGGCGACATGCTGCAGGGCCGGCGGCCAGTGGGCCTCGCCGTTCACGAACGGCATGCCGGAGGCCTGCTCCACCGTCGATCCGTAAGCCCTGATCTCGGACAGCGGACCGCCGTTGCCGAACGCCGGCATCGACAGGCTAATCACGCCCGGACGCAGGTCGCGCTGCACGGCAGGCCCAAGACCGAGTTTCTCGAGCACGCCGGCGGCATAGTTTTCGACGACAATGTCCGAGCTCGCGACGAGGGCGCGGGCTTGATCCCGCCCTTCCGGACGCGAAAGATCGATGTCGACGCCCCGCTTACCGCGGTTCTTGTCGATGAAGTGGACCCTCGTTTCGAGGAAGTCCCTGTCGAGCCCTTCCTCCCAGCCTCGCCACCAGTCGGGATGCTCCGCGCACTCCACCTTGATCACGTCGGCGCCTAGATCGGCCAGGGTGCGCGTGCAGAGCGGCCCTGCCCAGCCCATGCTGAAGTCGGCGACGCGCAGGCCGCCGAGCGGCCGTCCGTCGCCCTTCGGCGCCCAGGGCTGGGTCACACCATCGAACCTCATTCGCCAGGGCAGGGCAGGGCCCGTCGCTTCGCCATGCCCGAAGGTCTCGAAGGCGCCGCGGTCCCTCCAGTGCTCGACCTTGGGCAATTCCCCGGGCGGGGTCATTGGCGCGATGGGGATGCGGTGCTCCACGCCCAGGCGGACCCACTCGGCCTGGCTGCGCGCTGAGAACAGGGACGCGATCGCCGCGTCGATCTCATCGCTCAGCATCAGCCGCTCGTAGGTGGTGGCGAACCGCGGGTCCTCGGCGAGATCGGGCCGGCCGAGCAGCCGGCAGAGCGCCCGCCACTGCGCCGGCGTCAGGCACGTCACGCCAACCCAGCCGTCCGAGGCGGGGTACGACGAGCAGGGATAGCTGGGGGCGAAGCGGTTCACGCCCAGCCGGACCGACTGGTCGCCGGTTTGCAGGGCGCCCAGCGCTCCAGGCTCTGAGAAGCACATGGCCGCTTCGAGGACATTCACGTCGACCCGGGCTGGCCGCTTCGGCGACGGCGCCAGCAGCGCCGCCATGGCGGCGTTGAAGGCCACCACGCCGGCCACGACCTGGGGAACGTGGCCCTGCGGCAGCACCGGCGGCCGGCCAAGCTCGCCGAAGGGGTAGACCAGCCCCACCAGGGCCGAGATCACCTCATCGGCGCCGCGCCAGTTCGCATACGGGCCGTCGGTGTCGAACCACGCGAGGCGCGCGAGTACGCCGCCCTGCCAGGCCTGGGCCGAGGCGCCCGTATCATGGCTCTCCGAATCCAGGCCCGCGCAGACGAGGTCGAAATGACCGCGAGGCTCCGGATCAATGCATTTCTGCTGGTCCAGCCATCGGCCATACGCGAGTCCGGCGGGACCGTCGTAACCAATGCGCGCCTTGGCGGGTCGCGTCCGGACGACCTCGGCTCCCAGTGCGGCGAA
>DATJRL010000415.1:0-5394 GCA_035504785.1 Caulobacteraceae bacterium | reverse complement strand
CGCGGGTCGGCGCGCCCGACGAGGGGCGCGAGGACGAGGTGGGCGACGAGCCGCTGCTGGGTTTGACGGTGCTGGTGGTGGATGACAATCGCGTCAATCGGCTGGTGGCGGTCAAGTCGCTCGAGGCGCTGGGCGCGGAGGCCGAAGCCGCGGAGAGCGGACACGACGCCATCGCCGCCGCGCAGACCCGCGCCTTCGACCTGATCCTGATGGACATCAACATGCCCGGGATGGACGGGATGGAAACCACGCGCCGCATCCGCAAGCTCGGCTCGCCGGCCGCGGCCACGCCCGTCATCGCGCTCACCGCCGACGTGATGCGCCACCAGCACCAGGCCTATCTGGCCGCCGGCATGAACGGGGTTGTGCCCAAGCCCTTTTCGCCGGCCCAACTGCTGTCGGAAGTGATGCGTCTGGCGAGCGCCGAACCCGCTTCCGCTGTAGCCGCCGGCTAGAACGCGTTGAAGTTAGACGGCATCAGCCCGTCACCCCGGACAAGCCCCCGACTTCATCGGGGGCGCCGATCCGGGGCCGGAAGCGCCGCCACCGAGCTGGAAGTCGTCTGGGAACCGGATGGTCCGGCCCCGGATCGGCCTTGCAGGCCGTCCGGGGTGACGAAGAAAGGCGAGTCCGAGTCAACTCAACACGCTCTAGAATCGAACCCTTCCCCCGCTGGGGAAATGTTGGACGCTTCAGTCTGATCTCAACGGGGGCCTAAGCCGGATCCGGGTCGGCCTCGGGATCGCCGGCGAGCACTACCTCGGCGAACTGCAGAGCCACCGCGGCTGGGAGGCTCGACCAGGCTTGCAGGAGCGAGCCTCGGCCGAACGGGACCGAGAAGTGCTCCACCGGCCCCGCCCAGCCCTGCGCCAGGCACCACTCCCACCAGCGGGTGAGAGGGTAGCGCCAGCCGCCCAGGCCCCGACGCAGGCGCTCGGCGGCGTAGACCGCATCGAGCCAGGGCCACTCGCCGCCGTTATGGTAGCGATAGGGGAAGGCCGACTTGGCGCGCAGGTCGTCGGGACGCGCGAACGGCGGCCAGGCGCACAACATGCCGAAGTCGCCATAGGGCTGGACGGTGTTGCGCCGGCTCTCCAGCCGCGCCGCGATGGCCCCCAGCATCGCCTCGGCGCGCGGCTCCGGCGCGGCGCCGAAACGCAACAGCATCAATGCATCGAGGGCTAGGTGATCCTCCGCCGTGCCGTCGAGGCGCTGGTAATCGACGTAGGCGTCGCCGCGCCAGAGTTTGCGATCGATCGCGGCGCGGGCGCGCCCGGCCTCCTCGCGCGCCGCCACCGCAAGGTTCGGGGCGATCGTCTCACCCAGCCGAGCCAGCACGTCCAAGGCGCCGACCCAGAGGCCGAGATCGTAGGAGACGAGACCGGAGCGGAAGACTTCGTCGGCCCAGTCGCGGTCGTTGCGCGGCTTCATCGGCAGGCCGTCGGGGCCGCGCAGCGTCAGGTAGCGCTCGAAGACGGCGGTGAGCTGGGGCCAGAGGCGGCGCGCGAGGGCGTCGTCGCCACTGGCGGCGACCTGGTCGCCGACCGCCAGCACCAGGAAGAGCGGACTGTCGAAGTGGTCGCTCCACCACTCGCCGCGACGCCAGTGCGTCGCCGCCAACGCGAGCTCCTCGAGCCGCCGTTGCTCGAAGCGGTCGGCATGCGCACCCGCGAGGATGACGCCGCTGGGCGCCTCGCCGTCTCCCAGCACCCGTGACGCCAGCAGCTCGATCTCGGCGACCACGGTCGCGGGGGCCAGCCGCTGCAGGATCGGCAGCGTCCAGTAACCGTCGCGGAAGTAGGTCCGGGCCGGCGTTGCGTAGGCGAGGCCGGCCGCCAGCCCCGCGAAGGCGCCGTCCGGATAGGCGCGGACGCTGGAGAGCGCGGCGTGCGCGCCCTGGATCACCAGGCTGCGCAGCAGCGGCTCCGCGGCGGGGAGCTGGTCGCAGCGGCGGGCGTAAGCGTCGGCTTCGGCAAGGATCCGGGCGGGCTCGGCGGCGAGACCCCGGGCCGCCTCGTCAGCGTCGACGCCGCCGGCGACCAGCCAGTCGTCCCCGCGCGGCTCGACGACGAGACGCCCGCCGCTGTTTTGTCGGATTTCGTCCGGCCGCACCCCGCGCAGCAGCAGCGCCGGCGCGCTTGGCGAGGCGATCACCGCTGCTCCGTTCGCGCCGGACAGCCGATTGGGCGCGACCGCGAACGGGCCGGCGAGGCCCACGATCCGCAGGCGGCCGATTTCGCCCGCGCCCCAGCGACCGAGGCTGAGTTCGCCGGCCTCGGTCAGCTCGCCCTCCAGGGCCGGCGTCATGAACGGCCACTGCGGGACATTGTCCGACTGCAGCCACCCCTCGGCGGTCGCTCGCAGCTTCGGCGCAGGCGAATCCATGCCCGGAGCCTAGCGAGCCCGCGGCCGACTGAGTATCGCGGCCTATTGCCGTCGCGGCTTCCCTGTCCCTAAGCTGAATCACGAAGTTCCGCGACGACGGGACGGATCAGGAGGCGCTGAGATGAAGTTCGGCATCTTCTACGAATTGCAGCTGCCCAGGCCCTGGGGCCCCGACAGCGAGTTCGAGCTCTACCAGAACGCCCTCGCCCAGCTCGAGCTGGCCGACGCGCTCGGCTACGACTACGCCTGGGAGGTCGAGCATCATTTCCTCGAGGAGTATTCGCACTCCTCGGCGCCGGAGGTGTTCCTGGCGGCCGCCAGCCAGCGCACCCGGCGCATCCGGCTCGGCCACGGCATCTTCCAGCTCACCACCAACCATCCGGCCAAGGTGGCCGAGAAGGTCGCGGCCCTGGACCTGATCTCCAATGGCCGGGTCGAGTTCGGCATGGGCGAGAGCGCTTCGGTGACCGAACTTCATCCCTTCAAGGTGCGCTTCGAAGACAAGCGCGCGATCTGGGAGGATGCGGTCCGCTGCCTGATCCCGATGTTCGGCGACGGCGGGGTGGAGTACCACGGCCCCCACTTCGACTTCCCTTTACGCAACGTGTTGCCGAAGCCTCGGCAGAAGCCGCATCCGCCGCTCTGGACCGCCTGCTCGCAGCTGCCGACCATCGCCTACGCCGGCGAAAAAGGCATCGGCGCGCTGGGCTTCCAGTTCGTCAGCGCCGACGCCGCGCATGCCTGGGTGCACGCGTACTACAACGCCATCACCAAGCGCCTGGCCAAGCTCGCCGACTATCCGATCAACCCGAACATCGCCCTCGTCTCGATGTTCATGTGCGCCAAGACCGACGAGGAAGCGCGGGCCAAGGCCGACGGCGCCACCTTTTTCCAGTTCTGCCTGCGCTACTACAACAGCGCCGACCGCGCCCGCCCCGCCCCCGGCCAGGTGGACATGTGGCGGGAGTACGGGAAGTGGAAGGCGGCCAACGCCGACCAGGCGGAGCGCGCGCTGTCCGGCGGACTCATCGGCTCGCCCGAGACCATCCGGCGCAAGCTGCGCAAGTTCGAGGCCTCGCACATCGACCAGGTGATCCTGCTCAACCAGGCCGGCCGCAACTCGCACCAGGACATCTGCGACTCGCTCGAGCTGTTCGCCGAGGAGGTGATGCCGGAGTTCCACGCCAACATCCCCGGGCACGAGACGTGGAAGGCCGACGTGCTCGCCGGCCGTCTGCAGCTCGAGGAGATCGACACCGCCGCGTTCCAGGATCGCTATGGCGCGAAGGCGCTGACGGTCTGATGGCGATCCGGCTGGTGATCATGCTGAACGCCGCCCCGGGCAAGGGCGCGGAGCTGGCGGCGGCGTTCAAGGCGCGCTGCGAGGACGTGATGAAGGAGCCCGGCTGTCAGCAGTTCGAGGTGTTCCAGAGCGCCCTCGACCCCGACCGGCTGACGCTGCTGGAACTCTGGGAAGACGACGCGGCGCTGGCGGCCCACGCCAAGGTGAACGCCACCCGCGCCCCGCTGCCGCCCGGCCTGATGGGCGGCTTCGGCGGCCGCGAGGACTACGCCTACAACAAGACGCGGTAGCGGGACGGGCAATGCGCCGGGTCACCGTCTACATCGACTACAAGAGCCCTTACGCCTTCCTCGCCAAGGACCTCACCTACGAGATGGCCGAGGCGACGGGCGCCGAGATCGACTGGCTGCCCTACACCCTCGACATCCCGAGCTACCTCGGCAGCGCCGAGGTCGGCGCCGACAAGCAGGTGATCCGCGCCGAGCGCAGCGCCCACCAGTGGCGCAAGGTGCGCTACAGCTACATGAACGCCCGGCGCGAGGCGAACAAGCGCGGCCTCACGCTGCGCGGGCCGCAGAAGATCTGGGACTCCTCGATCGCCGCCATCGGCCTGCTCTGGGCCAAGCGGCAGGGCGAAGCGGTGCTGCACGGCTATACCGACCGGGTGTACGAGCGCTTCTGGCGTCGCGAGTTAGACATCGAGGACGCGGCCGTGGTGGAGGCGGTTCTCGGTGAAGCCGGAGCGGACACGGCGGGCTTCGCTGGCTTCCTCGCCGGCCCGGGCCGGGCCGAGCACGACGCCATCCGCGCCGCCGCCGAGGCCGCCGGCGTGTTCGGCGTCCCGAGCTTCATCGTCGACGGCGAACTGTTCTGGGGCGGCGAGCACTTGCCCGAGCTCCGGGCGCGGCTGTCGGGGTAGCTCCTTCTCCCCTTGCGGGAGAAGGTGTCGGGCAGAGCCCGACGGGGTCGCGCTGAACGTTATGGACTGCCTGACAGCTAACCGGATAGCGGTCGTCGACCCCTCATCCGCCGACTTCGTCGGCACCTTCTCCCGCAAGGGGAGAAGGGTTGAGTCAGCGCGATCGATTTGCAGCTTCGCAGATTCTGTCCAGGACAAGGTCCGGGTATTCGGTGATCTGGGTGTTGGCGAACCGGAGGACTTGGAACGCGTTTGACCGGAGCCAAGCATCGCGCGCCGCATCGTGCTCGACATCGTGCAGCGGGCCATCCGCCTCGATGACCAGGCGAGGCGCGAAGCAAGCGAAGTCGGCGATGTAGGGTCCGATTGGAACTTGGCGCCGGAACTTCATCCCAGCCAACCGCCGATCCCGCAATAGCCGCCAGAGCACCCGCTCGTTGAATGCCGGCGCTCGGCGCATACGCTTGGCTTGGTCGCGCGACGAGTGGTTCATGAGAGAACAATACCAGAACTTTCGCCCTCCACAACCTTCTCCCCTTGCGGGAGAAGGTGTCGGGCGGAGCCCGACGGATGAGGGGTTGCGCTGAACCTTGTGGGACTGCTGACAGCTAATCGGATGGAGGTCGTCGACCCCTCATCCGCCGACTTCGTCGGCGCCTTCTCCCGCAAGGGGAGAAGGATCAGAACGCTCGCCTCAGCTCCTCCACCAGGTCGGTCCGTTCCCAGCTGAAGCCGCCGTCGGGGTCGGGGGTGCGGCCGAAGTTGCCGTAGGCGGCGGTGCGGGCGT
>DATJRL010000414.1:0-20992 GCA_035504785.1 Caulobacteraceae bacterium | reverse complement strand
TCAGGTGCTGGGAACTGTTGCCGCCGGTCTGGGTGTAAGCCGACCAGCGCGGGCTGGCGTCCAGGCGGCGCGCCAGGCTGGCGGGCGGGTTCGACAGGCGCGGGACCGGCAACGCCGCCAGCGCCCCCTCGGCATCGATGGCGAAGGCGACCACGCCCACGCCGTCCAGCCCCGCCAGCGCCTGCCTCGTCAGCCCCGCGTCCCGCGCCGCCGCCCCGGTCGCCTTCAGCAAGAGTTGCAGCGGGCTCGGCGCCTCCGCCGGCGCCCCGTGGTAGGTGAACTGGCCCTGACCGATCAGCACCGGTGTGTTGTCTTCCATTGGCGTCGTCCGCCTCCTTCCGATCGACGAGCGACCTTACGGGGGATCGACGCCCGGTCCAACGCGGACTCCGACAAGCACAGGGTTCGCCAAGCTCGCGGAACGGCGGTAGGCTGCGGGGGCAACAGCGGAGGCGCCGTCATGCGGGTCAACAGGCTCGATCACGTGAACATCGTCACCCACGATCTGCCCGGCACCGCCGAGTTCTACGCGGATCTGCTCGGGCTGGAGGCGCGAGATGGGCCGCCGCCATCGCGCCGCGACGACGTGATCTGGATGTACGACGACGCGGGGCGTCCCATCCTGCACCTGAACCGCGTCGGCGTTTTTCGCCCGCTCGACCGTGACTCCAAGCCGGAGCCGACGTCCGGCGCGGTGCACCACGTGGCGCTGCGCTGCGAAGGGCACGACGAAATGGTCGCGCGGCTCGAGGCCCGCGGCCTCGAACATGCCCAAAACGACGTTCGATCCATCAATCTGAAGCAGATCTTCGTCGTCGACCCCAACGGCGTGATGCTGGAGCTCAATTTTTTCGGCGGATGAGGGCCGGAGGCGGCTCTGGCCGGTTTGTCTAAAAAGACGCCAATGCGCGCCTGAAAAAGAGGCGCCGCCCTTTGCGCGCCGGGCATTGCGGCGCCGCACCCGATCCTGCACTTGTCGCCCCACGCAGGGACATGCTGGGAGCGGCGCGTCACTTGGGGCCCCCTTCGGGCGGGCCATCGGCGCGCGTGGTCGGGTTTGAATGAAGAAGATCGAAGCGGTCATCAAGCCGTTCAAGCTGGACGAAGTGAAGGAGGCCCTCCAGGAGCTGGGCGTCCAGGGGATGACGGTGCTCGAGGCCAAGGGCTACGGGCGCCAGAAAGGCCACACCGAACTCTACCGCGGCGCGGAATACGTCGTGGACTTC
Source organism: Caulobacteraceae bacterium (assembly GCA_035504785.1). Classification (GTDB taxonomy): domain Bacteria; phylum Pseudomonadota; class Alphaproteobacteria; order Caulobacterales; family Caulobacteraceae; genus Acaudatibacter. Next base: position 19,766 of record DATJRL010000414.1, on the reverse strand, counting down.
CTGCCCAAGATCAAGGTCGAGGTGGTCGTCGGCGACGACCAGCTGACGCCGGCCCTGGAGGCGATCCAGGCGGCGGCCCGCACCGGCCGCATCGGCGACGGCAAGATCTTCGTCTCCGACATCAGCGAAGTCGTGCGCATCCGCACCGGCGAAACGGGGGCCGCGGCGGTCTGAGGCCGCGCCCAGGGAACAACTCACCAAGCAAGGGGATCTGACTAGATGTCGACACCGAAGGAAATCCTGACGCAGATCAAGGAGAAGGAAGTCAAGTACGTCGACTTCCGCTTCACCGATCCACGCGGCAAGCTGCAGCACGTCACATTCGACCTGAGCCTCATCGACGAGGACTGCCTGGCCGACGGCCAGATGTTCGACGGCTCGTCCATCGCCGGTTGGAAGGCGATCAACGAGAGCGACATGAAGCTGCGGCCGGACCTGACCACGGCTTACATCGACCCGTTCTATCAGCAGACCACGATGTTCCTGTTCTGCGACGTGCTGAATCCGGACACGAACCAGCCCTACAACCGCGACCCGCGCTCGATCGCCCGCAAAGCCGAGGCCTATGTGAAATCCGCCGGCGTCGGCGACACCGCCTACTTCGGTCCCGAGGCGGAGTTCTTCGTGTTCGACGACGTTCGCTATTCCACGGCCGCGGAGAAGATGAGCTACCAGTACGCCTCCACCGAGCTGCCGGTCAGCGGCGACATCGAGTACGCCGAGGGCAACATGGGCCACCGCCCGGGCCCGAAGGGCGGCTACTTCCCGGTCAACCCGATCGACTCGGCGCAGGATCTCCGCTCGGAGATGTTGGCGGTGATGGGCGAACTCGGCCTCGAGCCCGAAAAACACCACCACGAAGTGGCCCCGGCCCAGCACGAGCTCGGCCTGAAGTTCTCGCCGCTGATGACCATGGGCGACCGGCTGCAGCTCTATAAGTACGTCATCCAAAACGTGGCGCAGGCGTACGGCAAGACGGCGACCTTCATGGCCAAGCCGATGTTCGGCGACAATGGCTCGGGCATGCACTGTCACCAGTCGATCTGGAAGGGCGGCAAACCGCTTTTCGCCGGCGACAAGTACGCCGGGCTCTCCGACCTGTGCCTCTGGTACATCGGAGGCATCATCAAGCACGCCAAGGCGATCAACGCCTTCACCAACTCCACCACCAACTCCTACAAGCGCCTGGTTCCCGGCTACGAAGCCCCGGTGAAGCTGGCCTACTCGGCCCGCAACCGCTCCGCCTCGATCCGGGTGCCGTTCTCTTCATCGCCGAAGGGCAAGCGCATCGAGGTTCGGTTCCCCGACCCGATGGGCAACCCGTACCTGACTTTCACCGCCATGCTGATGGCCGGCCTCGACGGCATCGCCAACAAGATCGACCCCGGCTCGGCGCTGGACAAGAACCTCTACGACCTGCCGCCCCGCGAGCAGAAGCGGGTGCCGGAAGTCTGCGGCTCCCTGCGCGAGGCGCTCGGCAACCTCGACAAGGACCGCGCCTTCCTCAAGGCGGGCGGCGTCATGGACGACGACTTCATCGACAGCTACATGGAGCTGAAGATGGAAGAGGTCCACCGCCTCGACATCACGCCCCACCCGATCGAATTCGACATGTACTACAAGTGCTAGGAGCGGCGGCCAGCGAAAGTGGCGACCACTTTCGCGTCCGGCCGCGCGACCACTCAAAGTCGCGCTTCCTAAGGTGACCATCCGGGGCCGGAGAGCGATCTCCGGTCCTTTTTCTCCTCACCCGCAACGCGGGGGAGGGGGACCGCGCGAAGCGCGGTGGAGGGGGCGCCGGAACAAAGCGCCGACACCCCTCCCCCGCCCTTTCGACCAACGCGCGCCACCACATTCACCGCTAATCGCCGATAACTACGGCGCCCAAATTGTGGCGCTCGCCGAGCAGCGCCGCCTCCAGCTCCGAGACGGACCCTTCGCCGGCCTCGATCCGGTCGAGCGCCACCCGCGTCGCCGCCAGCAGACCCGCCAGCTCGACCTCGGTTAAGGACTCCAGTTCCGCCCCGCCCTCCTCCGTTTGCCGCGGCAGAAGGCGCGAGATCAGCTGCACGTACTGCGGCAGGAACCACCGCCTCAAGAGCGGCAGCACGCTCTCCTGGTTTGCCTCGAAGTCCCGAAGGATCGTCCGCGCCACCCGCTTCGACACCCGGTTGCGCGATCCGAACGGCCGCCCGGGATTGCCCGCCGCAAACCGCCCGCTGGTGTCGCGACCCGCCGGGAGTTGTCCAGACTCATCCATCTTCAGCTTCCTTTCCTTCTCGCGACCAAACCGGGGCGTCGCGCGAACGAAGGTAGCGTTACTATAAGTGATTGTCAAGAATCGCGCCAACTGCCAAACGAAGGTCGGCGTCACCTCATGCGAACGACGACCGACGGCAACCGCCAGGGGCGGACCTTGGCGTCGGACCGGATAGCAGACCTTCCGAAGGTCTGAGTCGGGGGGGTTAGCTGACCCTCGGGGGCTTGGCTATTGACTGCCGACAGGCCCGCGTTCAGCAATTTGCGCAGCCAATTGCCAAGCTTGCCGGGTGAGCCAAAGTGGGCGAACGCGAAATGCCAGCCACCTCCCTAGCAGCGCGCAAAATTGTACTGATCAGCGGGGCGCCAGGCGCAGGAAAGACGACGCTCGCCTTGCCCCTGGCCTCGCGTCTCGGGTGGCCGCTGATCACAAAGGATCAGATTAAGGAGACGCTCTTCGACGCCATGGGCGGCGTGGGCGGCAGTTTAGAAGAATCGCGTCGGTTCGGCGCGGGAGCGATGGAGACCTTGTGGGCGCTTGCGGCCCGCTGTCCGCAGGTCGTCTTGGAAGCGAATTTCCGGCCCCGCAGCGATTACGAACGGGCGCGTTTGAATGGCCTGAACGGCTTCGTCGTCGAGATCCATTGTACGTGTGGGGTGCCAGAAGCGATCCGCCGTTTCAAGGCGCGAGGTCTGGCTGGCATTCATCCGGCTCACCCCTGGCGCCTCATGGACGACGCCGCGTTCGCCGAGTTCGATCAGCCGATGGGTGTGGGAGAGGTGATCACCGTCGACACGACGCGCCCGACTGACCTCGATTGGGTGACGGTCGAGATCGGTCGGCGCTTCGAAACAATGGCTGTCGGTTCAAGGCGGTTTGCATCCTGAAGGTCGGCTATGGGTCGCGAACTGCCGATGGCGATGCGCCTCGAAGCGGACACGACGCGCTGCCCCGCTACCGACGGTCCCGCACCGCGGCTGGCAGTCCCGCGGCGGCCTGAGCATGGATCGCGGAGTACGTCTCGTCCCACAGCTTCCTTCCGCGTTTTCGGCGGCGACGCCCGTAGCAACCGAGCATGGTCAGGGCGTGAAGCGTCAGCCGTCCTTTCGGGCTCCCCATCTTTGATGCGCGCACAAGCCACGGCATGGCCCGTTTCAAGCGAGCCCTTAGAGGCCCGGGGCGATTGGCCACGATCCTGGCCGTCCAGTAGTAAGCCGGTCCCCAGCGCTCTCGAACGCCCGCCGCGAAGACCCGGGCGGCGGCGTCCAGGTCTCTGCGATAGAAGAGCGCCTTCCCGTAGTTCAACAGCCCGCGCCAGTTTCCGGCCTCGAATGACAGTTTGAACCAGTACTCGCCCTCGGACCGGTCCTGCGGCAGTCCTCGACCATAGTAGTAAGATTCGCCGATGAGGTTCAGAGCGCGAGGGGAGCCCAATGCTGCCAACGCACGTAACTCCGCGATGGCGCCCTGCGGGTCAGATCTGCGGGTGGCGAGCGCCCTCGACAGCCGGTCAGCGTCGGGCTCGGTGGTCCAAGGTTGCTTGTCCGCTTCCGCGTAATCCCATGCGGACGCAGTAGCATCGACGTCGTTTGAGTTAGGGCGGGGCCCTTTCGAACCCCACCATAGGAGGAACCCCCAAATCAGTCTGGAGAGGAACCGGCGCACCGAGCAACTTCACCGCGAGGCGAGGCGGCTGGCAAGTTGGCTCGACCGTGCACGCGAAATCAGCGCTGCCGGTGTGACCGCCTATCCTTCGCGCCCACGGAACCACGCGGTCGCCACGATGAAGTTTTCGACGTCCGCAGGGGATGCAAACGGCCCCACCATTCGACCGGAGTGCCGATCCTCGAAGGTTGACGCGTGGACCTGTTCGCGTTCGAGAAGATACGTCTCGCCATTGCGGAACTCGCGCACTTCGGCGGCGCGTTTCCCGTCTTTGCTGTAGAGAGTGCAGACGACCCGATACTGTTGCCCTGCGAGCCGCCCCTTGGCGCTCGACCCTCGGGCATCAGACTTCCTGCGCGGGATCATCGTCGGCCAGTGGTCGATAAGGGTTTGCGAGCGGGCAGTAAAAATCAGCCCCAGGACGATGCAGCCGAAGCCCACCCACTGGCGGTTTGAACCATACGACGAGCAGCCCAACAGCAGCTAAGGCGAAGCCGATCCAAGTTCCTGCCTTCCCGAAGGCCGTGAACATGCCCGCGAGGATAGGCCGCGCCGCTCCAAGCCGCTATCATCGCCAGCGGTGGAGGGCGGGGCTGCTTTGGGTCGAACTCGGGAATTGGCATACTGCCCGAGAGCTGCCGGTCTCAACTTCCGGAGTGGGTCAAGAGCGGTCGCCACGTCTTTGGGGCCTCTCCTCAAACCGATTGCGCAGGCTTTGCTGGCTATCCTAGTATCGGTCCGGGCGACGGGAGAAGGACGCGGGGGCGCATGAAATTCGGGTCAAAGATGCTGACGGCGGCCAAGATCGTCGGTCGGGTCATTCCACGCCGCCGCAGCGCCATCGGATGGGCCTGTCTGTTTGTTCTCGTCGCGTCGGCGCCGGCGTTTGCCGGCATCTGGAACACCGACGACTGCCGGGCCATCGTAGCGAAAAACTTCTCCTGGTGCGGGAGTGACGACTGCAAGGCCATCCTTGCACACAACCCAGATTGGTGCGGGAGCGATGACTGCAAGGCCATCATGGCCCACAAGATCGAGTGGTGTTCCAGTTGGGACTGCAAAGCGATACTCTCTAATAGACCCGACTGGTGTTCGAGTAACGCGTGCAAGGCCATACTAGCACGCGACTATGCTTCGTGCGGCTGACGCGCTCCTAGACTGCCCATCGTGCGGCCTGATTCTTCCCCGTCGCGCGGCAAAAACCTTTCGGCACTTGGCGTTTCTTGAAGTTCCGCTATGGGTCCAGCCTGTGTAAAAGACAGCGACGCAGCTTAGTCTCGGACATCGACGCAGCCTGGCACAAGCGGGGAGTTTAGGCGAAAACGCGCCGACTTCGGCAAAGATCGTCGCTGTTTCCGCCGAAAGCTGACCCAGGGAATTTCCGGTTCGGGTCGAACTCACGCGTTGGCTTGCCGCCCGATAGCGGACGCTGCCGACGGCAGAGAGGCGTAACTGTCAGCCCTCCAAACTGAACGACCGCCCCGCGCCACGATCGGTTGTCATTCGCCGCTTCGCCGCTGAGAGTGCCGCCTCGCACCCCGCGAGGCCCCCATGACCCGCCAATCCCCGCCCAATGTCGCCGCCTTCTCCCCCGAGCAGACCCTCCAGCGCGATCGGTTCCTGCAGACCCGCAAGGCGCGGGCCGACGGCTCGCTGGGCGGGCCGACGGCTCGCTGGGCGGGCCGTTCGATCCCTGGATGACCAACGCCGAGCTGTTCCACCGGCTCACGGGGCTCGGCGGCATGCTCTGGGCGCGCACGAGTCTCGATCGCGGGCTGGTGGAGTTGGCGATCTGCGTCACCGGCGCGTTCTGGCGGGCCAATGTCGAGTGGGCCGCCCATGCGCCGCGGGCCGTCGAGCACGGGGTGGCGCCGGCGGTGCTGGACGCGGTGCTGGCCGGGCGCTCGCCGGCAGGCGCGGCCGGGGCGAGGCCCCAGGACGCGCTGGTCTACGACCTCTGCCAGACCATGCACGAGACCCACGCCCTGCCCCGCCCGCTCTACGACGCCGGCGTCGCCGCGTTCGGCGAGCGCGGGGTGGCCGAGCTGATGGCGGTGATCGGCTACTACACCCTGGTCTCGATGACGCTGAACGCCTTCGAGGTCGAGGTCGCGCAGGGGCAGACGGCGCCCTTCGAGCGCGCGCCGTAACCGACACCTCGCACGGGACATGAAGGAAATCGGGGCCGGAGAGCGGTCTCCGACCCCTGCGTTTCAGCAAGCTCAGGCGCTATGGGTGATGGTCCCAGTGACCCCCGCCGTGTTGGCCGCCGTGGCCGTTCCCGTGTCCGCCGCCGTGGCCGTTCCAATGGCCGCCGCCGCCGCCCCAATGGCCGCCGCGCCAGTGGCCGCCGACCCAGTAGCCGCGGCCGCCGACCCAGCCCCAATTGTGCCAGCCGATCGGGCCGCCCCAACCCCAGCCGACGCGCCCGGCGTAGCCGCACCAGTACCAGCCTGGGCCGTGCCAGCCGCCGTCGTACCAGCAGTAGTTACGCCCGCCCCAGAAATAGGCCGTGGGCTGGGCCACGACCGGCGTCGCGGAGTCGTAGACTCCGGTCGACAACGTCGCCGCTGGCGCGTCGGCGTCGCTGACCAGCGGGCCGGCCGGCTGGGCCGTCGCGCCGCCCGCGGCGGCGGTGAGGCCAAGCGCGGCTATCGAAAGCATCCCGTTTCTAAGCTTACTCATGTGACAACTCTCCAGAACCGATGAGTCCCTCTGGAGCGCAAGCGGTCCGGCATACGGCCGCCCGAGCGCGCGCAGACTCGGTGCGCGCGCCTGAACCGCACATGAACTTTCGGCAATCGAGCGCCGCGAGCGCGGGGCGTCACCAGCAGGTGTAGCCGCCATCGGCCAGGACGATGGCGCCGGTCATCAGGCTGGAAGCGTCCGAGGCCAGGAACAGCGCGATCGACGCCACTTCCTCCGGCTCGCCCAGCCGGCCCATCGGCGTGCCGTCGATCCAGCGTCGATACATCTCGCCCTGCTTGTCGGCGAAGGCGTTGAGGGGCGTCGCGATATAGGTCGGCGCGACGGCGTTCACTCGCACCCCGCGCGCCGCCCACTCGGCCGCCAGCGAGCGCGTCAGCTGGTGCACGGCGGCCTTGGAGGCGTTGTAGTAGCTCTGCGGCTGCGGGCGGTTGACGATGAAGCCGCTCATGGAGCCGACGTTGACGATGACGCCCTTGCCGGCCGCCAGCATGTGCCGGCCGAAGGCTCGGGCGCACCAGAAGCTGCCGTTGAGGTTCACGTCGAGCACGTTCAGCCAGCGCTCGTCGGCGACCTCCTCCGCCGGCGTCTCGCTGCGAGCGATGCCGGCGTTGTTGACCAGGATGTCGATGCGGCCCGCCCGGGCGGCGAGCGCATCCGCGGCCCGGGTCACGTCGGCCGAGCGAGTGACGTCCAGTTCGACGCCCTCGACGGCGCGACCCTTGCCCCGCAGCTGCTCGACCGCGCCCGCAAGGGCGGTCGAATCGCGGTCTGCGATGGTCACCGCCGCGCCGGCCTCGCCCAAGGCGTCGGCGATCGCGAAGCCGATCCCGCTCGCGCCGCCGGTGACGAAGGCGACGCGCCCGTCCAGGCGCATGAGTTCCAGGTACATTCGGACCCTCCTGGCCGCCGACCTTAGCCGGCCGCCGCCAGGCCGCCCACCTCGGTTCGCCGCCCCCCGACGCGGAGGCTCGTCCAGGTTCGGCATTGCACCGGCCGCCAACGAGCCTACAATCCGCTCCCAGGCGTCGAGAGGCGGACGCTGAGAGGCGTCCATCATCCGCTCGACGGACTCGGGCGGCCTGCATGCGGCTTCTCCACGACGCGCTGGCGATCTTCGATGTCGTTGGCGGCTATTTGGTCGTCGTGCTGCGGTTCCAGATCCTCTACGTCGCCGCCTTCCGCGCTCTCCACGGCGCCGCCGACGCGCGGGACGTCCGGCCGCGAGGCGCGCCCCGGCCAGCGCCCCCCTCGCAGCCATGGGGGATGAGACCGGGCTGACTCCGCCGGTCCAGCCACATTGGCGCTCTCCGGTCAGACGTAGCGCCTCCAGACGATCTCGGGCGCGAAGGAGAGCAGCGCCAGCAGCAGCGCTCCATTGACGATGTTGCCGAACATCCCGGCGGAGGGCTCGATTGCTCCCAAGGCCGACAGCGCCGCGAAGAGTGCGCCCAGCAGCAGCACCGGGCTGGAGATGAAGCAATGGACGCGATGGCAGCGGCGCGCGTTGAGCAGGCAGCCGGTCGCCATCCACCCCATCGCCACGGCCCAAACGCCCGCATCGGCGCGCTGCGACAGACGCGGCGCATTGGCGAGCATGCCGACGGCGATCGGCAAGCCCCACCACAAAAGGATCATCGGGGGCTGGCGAGTCCAGTCCCTGCTGGAGGGCGCCGCCGGCGCTCGGACAGGCATGGTCATGGCATAGGGTCTCCTTCGTTGTCGGCGCCCGCGCCCCGCGCCTGGACCGGCGGACAGGCGACGTCCCCGTAGGAACAGAAGACGCAGCAGTCGCCGGCGCGCGGTGCGAGAAGCGCCCCGCACCCCGCGCAGTCGTAAAAGTACTGGCAGGCGTCGCTGGGCATGGTCTCCGTCGCCCGCCGCCCGCACCGCGGGCACGTCAGCGTCGATCGCCCTTCGACGAAGCGGGATCGAGAGTTCATGCGGTCGCTTCCGGAGCTGGTCCGGCCTAGGATGCAACCCGTAGCGACTACGGGATCAAGTGCGATGAGCGCGCGTAATGCTCTGACGATCGGGCGCCTCGCCGCAGCGGCGGGCGTGAACCTGGAGACCGTCCGCTACTACGAGCGCATCGGGCTGATGCCGGCGCCCGATCGCACCGAAGGCGGCCACCGCAGCTACGCGCCCGAGCACCGCGCCCGGCTGACCTTCATCCGCCGCGCCCGCGAACTGGGTTTCAGCCTGGACGAGATCCGCGCGCTGCTGGCGCTCGCCCAGCCGGGTCGGCGGTCGTGCTCCGAGGTCAAGGCCATCGCGTCCGCGCACCTTCAAGACATCCGCGCCAAGATCGCCGACCTCTCCAGGCTGGCCGACGTGCTGGACGAGGCCGTGCGCCGGTGTGGCGACGGCGACGTCCCCGACTGCCCCGTCATCCATGTGCTGGCCGGCGTCTAGCGGCCATCGGTCGGCCCGCCGCGATCTGGCCGGAGCCGTGCGCGCTTGCTTAATGACCAATAGTCAGTTACAAATGACTTCTGGTTATTAGGAACGCGAAAATGGTCCGGTTCGTCGGCATGCGCCACTTGGCGCTCAAGGTTTCGGACGTGGAGCGCTCGGCGCGATTCTACGAGAGCGCCTTCGGCATGCGTCGCTTCGGCGGCAAGGGTGGCCGGCCGGTTATCCCGCTGGTCTCGCCGAACCTGAACGACCAGATCACGCTCAGCAGCGAGACCGTCGGCGAGGCCGGCTCGAACGACGCTCGCCCGGGCGAGCAAGGCGGCGTCGATCATTTCGGCTTCGTGGTCTCGCCTGGCAGCAAGCTGGACGAGGTGGTCGAGCGGCTGACAGCCTGCGGCGCGACCTTCCTGCGCCGGCATGAGGTCGCCAAGGGCGTGCCCAGCCTGTTCTTCCGCGACCCCGACGGCTACCTGTTCCAGGTGACCCGGTTCCCGCGATTCACCCGGCTCTACATCGCGCTGCTTCCGATCCTCGCCCGGTTGCGGGGTCGGCCCGCGTGACCGCCTCACGGCGGCGGCTCGACCCAGCGGCGCGTCGGCTGGAGATCGTCGAGGCCGCCGAGCGGGTGATCCGCCGGCTGGGAGCGAGCGCACGCGTCGAAGACGTCGTGCGCGAAGCCGGGGCCGCCAAGGGCACCTTCTACCTCTACTTCCCGACCTGGGAGGCGCTGCTCGCCTGCCTTCGCGACCGGACCTTCGCCGCCTTCGACACCCGCTTTCCGGTCCCTGCGATTCCCGAGGCGGACTGGCTCACCGTGGTCAACACGTTGGCGACCGGATTCGTCGAGTTCGTGCTGGAGCTCGAGGGCCTGCACGAGGCGATATTCCACGGTGCGCTGGCGAAGACCGCGGAGCCCGGGTCATCCGACTCGGCCACTCTCAGGATCGCGGCGCTCCTGCGCGCCGGCGCCGCGGCCGGCGTGTTGGCTCAGCTAGATCCCGAACCGACTGCGCGCCTGATCTTCGCCGTTCTGCACGAAACAGTGGACGCCATCGCCCAAGGAGAGGATCGAGCGCGCGCCATCGGCGCCATGCGCGCCATCCTCACCCGCACCCTGACGCCGGCGCCCAGCGCTTAGGCCTCGGCCTTCGCCGCTTCCGCCGCCTGGACCTTGCCGCCAGGCGCCGAGACCAGGAGCTGGATCAGCGCCTCGGTGACCTTGGGCTCCAGGCCCTCGGTGTGGCCCTTGTTCAGCCGCACCACGTCCGCGATCACCCGGCCGCCCTGGGCGTTGGGATAGACCCAGACCTGCGCCGTGCCGGGCGCCGGTTTCAGGCCCCACTCCTTCGTGCCGATGTCGATGCGGCTGGTGTCGTAGATCTGGCCGGGCTCGGTGTCGACGATGTCGGGCCTGCGTTCGCGCGGACCCGCGCCGCACTTCTCCGCCCAGGGCGAGGTCTCCGGCAGGCTGGCGATCTCATGCTCGCCGGTGGTGAAGATGTGGCTCATCTCGACGTCCGGCAGTTCCGACCAAGTCGGCCGCGGCATCGCCATGCGCTCTTGTCCGGGCCGGAGCGGCGGCCCGGCGTTGGGAGAGCGTTCGGCCGGGCCGATGCGGCCGCCCGAGAGGCTGAGCCAGCCATCGACTCGCGCCTGGAAAAACGGATCCTCGCGCAACAAGCGGTTGGACGTCATGCCGCCTTGCGAGTGGCCCGCCAGCCAGAAGGCGCGGATGTTCCGCGCGCCGTACTTGCCCACGACATAGCGCACGATGTTGCGAAGATGCGCATCGTCCGCCTCCCCCACCCAGCGGCGCGCCGGCTCCTTCGTGGCGGCCGAGGGCGTCGCCACCACCAGCCGATACTGGTTCTTGTAGTCGACCGCAGGGAAGTACTTCTGTTGCCAGGCGCCGACCGAGCCTCCGCCGTGCAGGTTCAGAATGAAGGTCACCGGCTCGCCCGGCTCCAGATCGTCCGGGTCCTCCAGGTAGAACTTCCGTCCAGATTCCGCGTCCACCGCAACCATCGCGCCCATCGTCTCGCTCCCGCATTTTGTGCATGGTTCTGTAACGGACGCACCTTATGCGGCGGCCGATGCGCTCGCCACTGCCGCGCGTTCTTAAAGTGTCCTGTTCACGGGACGTTCGGTCGCGGGTGGGCAAGCTTGGCGTTCTGATCTAGCTAAGGGTCCTGCGAAGGAGCCTGGTCGAGGGAGCTGGCGAGTTGCAACGACGTCACCTGATTGCAGGGCTCGCCGCCGCTCTGGCGGCAGGCCCGAGCCTGGCGCTCGCCGACGACGCCCAGCGCATTCCGCTCAGCAAGGCGTTCAAGTACCTCGACTTCTATCTGGCGCTGCCGCCAACGCTGCGCAACCGATTCTACTTGGTTTTCAGAGCCCTGCGAAACGACCACCCGGCTCCCGACCTCAAGCTCGCCATCGTCGGCCAAGGTCCGCCGCAGCCGGTGCCGCTCGACGCGTGGGCGCAGGTGACCCACCTGCCGACGCTGGCCCAGCTGAAGAGCGACGACGCGCTTCAAGTGTGGGGCGGGCCGTTCCGCTTCGCCACCGAGATTCGTCCCGACGTGGCCCCGGCTACGCGCCTGGACGTCGGGCAGCTCGACGCCTCGCTCAACCAAGCGACCGCCGCGATCGCCCACATCGCCGGCGCCTTCTCGGCCATGGCGCCGAAACTGGACACGGTGCTGTTCCCCGACGCCGGCTCTGGCGAGGTCTTCTTTGCCGACGGCCGCATGGCCGCGCTGCCGATCACGCGTCAGTTCAAGACCCTGGGGTCCGTGCCTTACTTCCGGAGCACCACGTCGCCCGGCGCTCGGGCGATCGCCTTGGCCAAGGCGCCTTCCCGCCTGCTGCTCTCGATCCCGCCCAAGGTCTGACGGCCGCGCTCGGGCGGTCCTCAGTCCCCGCGAGAGCGCAGGCGTCGAATCGCTGCTAAACCTCGCTCATGCCCAAGACCGGCGCTCAGCCCTCCCTGTTCGACGACGCGCTGAACCCTGCGCCCGCCGCGCCCCTGGCGGAGAGCCACGAGCCGCGCCCAGCCGTCGGCCGGGCGGGGAGCGGTTCCGCGCGGTCCAGCTATTCGGCCAAGGACATCGAGGTGCTCGAGGGCCTGGAGCCGGTCCGCAAGCGTCCGGGCATGTATATCGGCGGCACCGACGAGCGGGCGCTGCACCATCTCTTCGCCGAGGTGCTGGACAACTCCGTGGACGAGGCGATCGCCGGCCACGCCAAGCTGATCGAGATCACCTTCGCCGCCGACGGCTCGCTGACCGTCAAGGATGACGCGCGCGGCATGCCGGTGGACCCCCACCCCAAGTTCCCCGAGCTGTCGGCGCTCGAGGTAATCATGACCATGCTGCACTCGGGCGGAAAGTTCTCCGGCAAGGCCTACGAGACCTCCGGCGGCCTGCACGGCGTCGGCGTCTCGGTGGTCAACGCCCTTTCGGAACGCCTCGAGGTCACTGTCTGGAAGGACGGCTCGGAGTGGCGCCAGACCTATTCGCGCGGCAAGCCGACCTCGAAGCTGATCCAGATCGGCCCGACGCGCAAACACGGCACCTCGGTCACCTTCACGCCAGACCCGGTGATCTTCGGCGAGAACGCGTCCTTCCGGCCCGCGCGGCTGTATCGCATGACCCAGACCAAGGCCTACCTCTTCCGTGGAGTCGAGATACGCTGGAAGTGCGCGCCGGAGCGGATCAGCGACGCCACGCCGGCCGAGGCCGTGTTCCACTTCCCCAACGGCCTCGCCGACTACCTGGCCGCCACCGCCGAAGGCCTGGCCACGGTCACGCCGGAGCCGTTCTGCGGCCGCATCGAACGCCAGGGCGAAGCCGGCGCGGTGGAATGGGCCGTCACCTGGACCGGCGAAGGCTTCGGCGAGGCCGACGGCTTCATCCGCTCGTACTGCAACGCCGTTCCCACCCCCGAGGGCGGGACGCACGAAGCCGGCCTGCGGGCCGTGCTTACCCGAGGTCTCAGGGCCTACGCCGAGCTGGTCGGCGAGAAGCGCGGCGCGATCCTGACCGCGGACGACGTCATGGCCGAAGCCGGGGCGATGATCAGCGTCTTCGTCCGCAATCCCGAGTTCCAGGGTCAGACCAAGGAGCGCCTCTCCTCCGCCGACGCCCAGCGCCTGGTGGAAAGCGCGCTGCGCGACCCCTTCGACCACTGGCTGGCCGAACAGCCCAGGGCCGCGAGCGCCCTGCTCGGCTTCGTGATCGACCGGGCCGAAGAGCGTCTCAAGCGCCGCAAGGACAAGGAGGTCGCGCGCGCCTCGGCCACGCGCAAGCTGCGCTTGCCGGGGAAGCTCGCCGACTGTTCGGGCACGGCCATGGACGGCACCGAGATCTTCATCGTCGAGGGCGACTCCGCCGGCGGGTCCGCCAAGCAGGCGCGAGATCGCCGCACCCAGGCCATCCTGCCGTTGCGCGGAAAGATCCTCAATGTCGCGTCCGCCAGCCTGGACCAGCTTCGCGCCAACAAGGAGCTCTCGGACCTGACCCTGGCGCTCGGGGTCGAGACCGGCGCCCGCTACAAGGACGAGGCGCTGCGCTATGAGCGCGTGATCATCATGACCGACGCGGACGTCGACGGCGCCCACATCGCCAGTCTGCTGATCACGTTCTTCTTCCGCACCATGCCGGATCTGATCCGGTCCGGCAAACTCTACCTGGCGCTGCCTCCGCTCTACCGGCTCAGCCATGGCGGCAAGACCGAGTACGCTCGCGACGACGCCCACAAGGACGAGCTGCTCGCCTCGACATACAAGGGCAAGAAGCCGGAGATCGGCCGCTTCAAGGGCCTGGGCGAGATGATGCCGGCCCAGCTGAAGGAAACCACGATGGACCCGCGCACCCGCCAGCTGGCGCGGATCAGCCTGCCTCGGGCGGAGGAGACGGTCGCCAGCCTCGTGGAGGACCTGATGGGCCGTCGCCCCGAGCGGCGTTTCGCCTTCATCCAGGAAAACGCCGAGTTCGCCGCGGACGACCTGGACGTCTGAGGCCGTCACCCCGGTCGCTTCCCGCCACGAACGCCGCTCAGGGAACTCTGTTCGGCGCGTATATCTAAGGCCATTCCGCGGCGCCTGACGGTACAGGCATCGCCAATGCTCCCCCGACAGATACTACATTTGGTGCATGTCCGCTAGTTCGAGCGCCAGGGGTCGACGCTCAAAGCACATATTCGCCCGTCAGGCGAACTTCTTCGCCATCGGATGCTGGGGCACACTTGATGGGCTAGCTATTTTGGTAGTGCAAGAACCGTTCCACATGCACGTTAACGTGACTCCTCTCACCGTTAACCATCTTTTAGGGTTTACACATTGTTAAACCTGTGGTTCTTGGTTTACGGGTGCGGGGCGGGGCGTCCCAAGACTTCTCCTGCGCATCGAGTGCGCCAGACCAACTAGAGGTCGGGCATAGAGTTTCAACCAAGCTTCAAGAGGGTGCATGACATGACTGAAGTTCTTGCTTTCCTCCAGGATGAAGAGGGCGCCTCGGCTGCCGAATACGCTCTGATCCTGGCCATCATCGGCGCCGCTATCGCGTTCGCGATGGTGTTCCTTGGCGGCTCGATCTCCAACGCTGTGTATCACGCCGGCAACTGCATCTCGAACACCAACGACTGCAGCTAACCCGGCCGTGCGAACGGGACCCCCGTTCGTACAATGGTAACATTGTTAGTTAAGCATTCTCGGCGGCGGCGACGCCTCTCGGTTGAACCGCCGTCGAGGGCAACTCAGCACTGGCCGCTACGATGAATGCGCGCACCATAGCGACCCTGGCGGTCGCGGTCCTTCTCGGCGTAATCGCGGTGGTTCTGGTACAGGGCTATATCAGTTCCGCCAGGAACACGCCGGCACCCCAGGCCGCCCAGACGAGCGCCGGCGTGCCGGTGGTCGTCGCGGCCAAGCCGATCGATCGGGGCGTGGCTCTGACGGCCGATCTCCTGAAGGTGGTGAACTACCCGGCCGACGCCGCGCCGCCAACCGACTTCCAGACCCTCGCGCAGCTCACGGGACCCGGGCAGACCGGCCGCCTCGCCCTGCGCTCCCTCGCCCTCAACGAGCCCGTCCTGAGCGACAAGATATCCGGGCCGGGCGGCAAGCTGACGCTCGCCACGACGGTTGCGGTTGGAATGCGGGCGGTGTCGCTGCGTTCGAGCGACGTGGCCGGCGTGGCCGGCTTCGTGCTCCCCGGGGACCATGTCGACATCCTGCTGACCCGCACGATCTCGGGCGGCGATCAGGGCGGCGACACGGTCACCCAGGTGCTGGCGCAGGACGTGCTGGTCCTCGGTGTCGATCAATCGGACAACGATGAAGCCGACAAGCCTGTCGTCGCCAGGGCGGTGACGGTTCAGGTGACGCCGGAACAGGCGGAGGCCATCTCGCTGGCGCAGGCCGTGGGCAGCGTGTCGTTCGCCCTGCGCCACGTGGCGGACGACGCGGCGCTCACACGGCGCTCGATGACCGTGGCCGACCTCGGTTTCGCCCCCCGGCGCGCGGCGCCTGCCGCTGGCGACGCCGGGGCGCACCCACGTCGCGCCCCCGGAACGATCGATGTGCGCGTGACGCGGGGGGTTCAAACCACCGGTTACAGCGTGGGCTACTGGTAAGAGTCGGGGATCGGGGGCCATGACGCGAACGAAGATCAACTGGCGGACGCTGGTGGCGATTGTCGCCTTCGTCCCCTTTTTGGCGCTCGCGGCGCCGGTCCAGGCGCAAGACGCGTCGGCGGGGAGCGGCAGCACTTACGAGCTCGTCGTCGCTGTCGGCAAGTCGCAGGTGCTCGAGCTGCCGGCGCCCTACACGGATGTCATGGTGGCCGACCCCAAGGTGGCGGACGTGCTGCCGCTGACCTCCCACTCCGTCTACATCGTCGGTCAGGCCCTCGGCTCGACCGCGATCACCCTCTACGGACCGAACAAGCACCTGTTGGCGGCGGTCGACGTGGTGGTGTCGCCCGACATCGAGGGTTTCAAGGCCCGCCTGCACGATATCCTGCCCGACGAGAAGGACGTCGCCGTGCGCGCGGCGAACGAGTCTCTGGTCCTCTCCGGCACGGTCTCCAGCCCCGCGGCGCTGCAGCAGATCATGACCCTCGCCGAGAGCTACAACCCCGGCAAGATCGTCAACATGATGTCGGTGGAGGGCGTTCAGCAGGTGATGCTGTCGGTGCGCTTCGTCGAGATGGAGCGCACCACGGCCAAGGAGTTGGGCGTCAACATCGGCAGCACCCAGATCAATCCAGCCAATTCGAACCCTCAGTTCGCGTTCAACACGACCGACACCCTGGCCAACCAATTCGGCACGACCGTCGGTCAGTTGGCCGCCAACTACCGCTGGGGACCGAACAGCGACATCAGCGTCGTGGTGGATGCGCTCGAGGACAAAGGACTCGTCAAGACCCTCGCCGAGCCGGACCTGACCACCATGTCGGGCGAGACCGCCAGCTTCCTGGCCGGCGGCGAGTTTCCCATCCCGGTGTCCCAGACCGCCTCGGCGCCAGCCGCCGGCGTCGCCGGCGCCATCACGATCCAGTTTCAGCAATTCGGGATCGCCTTGGCGTTCACGCCGACCATCCTTCAGGACGGTCTGATCAATCTGGTGGTCAGCCCGGAAGTATCCAGCATCGACTCGAGCCTCTCGATCAACACGCAAGGGATTTCGATCCCCGGCCTGAAGGTGCGTCGCGCCCACGCGACCGTCGAGCTGCGCGACGGAGAGTCCTTCACCATGGCGGGCCTGCTCTCCAATGATTATCAGAGCAATGTGAACGGGCTGCCGTTCGCGGGAAGCCTGCCGATCCTGGGCGCCCTCTTCCGCTCGCAGGCCTTCCAGACCGATCAGACCGAGTTGGTGATCGTTGTGACGCCGCACCTGGTGACGCCGCGCCGTGGCTACGTCGCGACCCCGACCGACCACTTCGTGCCCCCATCCGACTTCGAACTCTTCCTGCTCGGACAAATGGTTGGCGAGGCCCAGAATGTGCGCCCCGAGGATCGCGTTCTGCTCGAGGCCGACCCAACCAAGGGCGGCATCGATGGCCCTCATGGCCACGTGCTCTATTAGGAGGGTTCCATGCGCAGTGTCCCGACGGTTTTCGCGACCCTCCCCGCGCTCTTGGCGGCGGGCGCGCTGCTGGGCGCATGCGCCGAGAGCCAACTCCGCGACCAGCCCGACTTCGGAAACGCCGTCCGCCAGGACAGGAGCGCGCAGATCGCCGACCCGGACGCGCACTACGCCGGCGTGCCGGAGCCCGGCTCGAACGGGTTGCGGGTCGACACGGCGCAGGAGCGGTACGTCAAGGACACGGTCATCCAGCCCGTGCAGACGCAGACGACGACGGCCCTGCCCGGCAGCAACGGCAACGGCAACAGCTCCGGCGCCGGCGCGCAGGCGCCCAGTTCCGGCCAGTGATGCTCAGATGGCGCGCGCCCGGAAGCTGGAGTCTGCCCCGAGCGTGACGCCCCTTGCCGCCGCGCCATGCGGTGGTGTTATTTTTGCAAGACTGCAAAGTGCGCGGTTTGTCGCCCGTCGCGGTGTTCAAGCGCGCGCGCCGAACTTCGAGGAGTCCCGTTTGTGAGCGAAGCCCCCGATCGCCTCCGCTTCACGACCGCAGGAGCCTCCGCACGCGGCCCGCGGGTCGGCGTGCAGGATGGCGCGGCCGGAGCCCCGGATCGTTTCGCCTCGCTCTCGGCCTTGTTCCCGCACGTCAACTTTACGTCCGTCGGCGCCATCTGGCCCGAAAGCGCCGCTTCGTCGCTCGATATCCTGATCGCCGCGGTCGACGCGGCTTCAGCCCTCGAGGTCGACAACGCCGTGCGGCGGCTGCGCGCCAAGATCGGGGCCGCGCGGGTGGTCGTGGTGATGGCCAACGCCGACGTCGCGACGACACGCCGGCTCATCCGCGAAGGCGCTGCGGACGTGCTGCCCGGACCGGCGAGCGAGCCGGCGATGGCCGCCTGCCTCGAGCGGCTCCTGGTCACGCTCGACGATGGACGCTCGGACCAGCGAAGCGGACAGGTCGTCGCGTTCCTCAAAGCCGGGGGCGGCGTCGGCGCCACGGCGCTAGCCACTCAGTGCGCGGCCACGCTGGCGCGTCGAGACGCGGGTCAGGTGTGCCTTGCCGACTTCGACCTGCAGTTCGGGGCCGCTTCGCTCTACCTCGATCTGCCCGACGCGATGACCATCGACGACGTGCTCGCGTCCGGGCCGGGCTTCGCGGAGTCGCCGTTCGCCAGCATCCTGGCGCGTCACCGTTCGGGCGCTCGCGTCCTGGCCGCGCCCCGGGACATCACCCCGCTCGAGTATCTGTCCGCGGCTCAGGCCGACACGATCATCCATGGCCTCAAGCGCGAATTCGCGCTCACCATCGTCGAGTTGCCGACGGTCTGGACGGCTTGGACGAACCGACTGCTGCAGCTGGCTAACAAATTGGTGGTCGTCACCAACCTGTCGGTGCCCCATATGCATATCGTGAAGCGCCAGCAGCGCCTGATCGCGGCGCAGGGCCTGGAGACGCAGCCGTTGGTCCTGGTCTGCAACGCGCTCTCGTCCGAGCAGGTGTCGCAGGTCTCGCTCAAGGCCGCCGAGCGGGCGCTGGGCCGGAAGTTCGACGTGGTGATCCCCGAGGATCGCCGGGTGATGAACGCGGCCATCAACGAGGGGCAGACGATTGCAAGCGTGCGCCGTGGCACGAAGTTGGAAAAGGCGATCTCCGAGTTGGCCGATCGCATCGCCGCCAGCGTCACGGTCCAAGAGGCGGCGAGAAGCTAAGAGATAGAGCCCCAATGTTCCGCCCCGCCTCATCCAGCTCGTTCAAGGAATTCGGCGCCGAAGGCGCGGCGGGACGCTTTCAGGATGTCGCCCTCAAGGTCCGCATTCACCAGCGGCTCCTGGACATCCTCAATCTCAGCCTGCTGGAGCGCACGCCGCGCGAATCCCTTCGGCCGGAAATCCGCGGCGTCGTCACCCAGATGCTGTCGGACGAGAAGCGCCTGCTGACGCCCACCCAGACCGATCAACTGATCGAAGAGGTGCTGGACGAACTGCTGGGCCTGGGCCCGCTCGAGCCGCTCCTCAAGGATGACACCGTCAACGATATCCTGATCAACACCCACACCACGGTCTACGTGGAGCGCGCGGGCCGGCTGCAACTGACCGACGTGCGGTTCCAGGACACGCGGCACCTGGTGCGCATCATCAACAAGATCGTGTCGTCTGTCGGCCGCCGGGTGGACGAGTCGCAGCCGATGATCGACGCCCGTCTGGCCGACGGCAGCCGGGTCAACGCCATCATTCCGCCGCTTGCCGTCGATGGCCCGCTCGTTTCCATCCGGAAGTTCGCCCGGGATCCGATCAACATGGGACGCCTGGTCGAGCTGGGCAGCATCACCCAGGAGATGGCGCAAGTCCTGGAAGCCATCGTCAGGGTGCGCCGCAACATGCTGATCTCCGGCGGCACCGGCTCGGGCAAGACCACGCTGCTCAACGCCCTCTCGGCGTTCATCGACGGGGCCGAGCGCATCGTCACCATCGAGGACTCGGCCGAGCTGCAGTTGCAACAGCCTCACGTCGGGCGCCTGGAGACGCGCCCGGCCAACATCGAGGGAAAGGGCGAGGTCACTCAGCGGGACCTGGTGCGCAACGCCCTGCGGATGCGCCCGGACCGGATCATCGTCGGCGAGGTGCGCG
>DATJRL010000413.1:0-2210 GCA_035504785.1 Caulobacteraceae bacterium | reverse complement strand
ATGGAGCAGCGGCTCTTCCTCGGCGAGCGGCTCTTGCGCGACAACGACGTCGCCAGCATGGCCTGCTCGCTGGAGCAGCGGGTGCCGCTCGTGGACCAGGTCGTGCTCGAGAGCGTGGACCGCCTGCCCGATTCTGCGCGCTACCAGCCGCTCGGCCGCAAGACCGTGCTGCGGCGCATCGGTCTGCGCGGCCTAGACCCGGCGCTGTTCGAGCGGCCGAAGAGCGGCTTCGTGCTGCCGTTCGATCGTTGGATCCGGCGCGGGCTCAAGGACGCCATGGATGAGACGCTGCGCGACCCGCAGGCGATCGCGCCGGTCGGGCTCGATCCCCTTGCCGTGGCGAAGCTCTGGCGCGCCTTCCTCGAGGGAGCGCCCGGCATGTATTGGTCACGGGTTTGGGCGGTGTACGTCTTCGTCCGCTGGTGCCACCGCAACCGCGTCTTCCGTTGAACTTTGCGTGCGGGCCGTTTCCCCATCCATGAGCGCACAACGCCTGAATATCCTCTACGTCTCCCAGATGCCGGCCAGTCCTCCGCGTTTCGGCGCCCAGGCGCGGATCCATGGGCTGATGACTGAGCTCGCGCGACGCCACGATCTCACCGCCGCCATGCTGGTCGACGACGAGTTCGACGCCGACGAGTGCCGCCGGGCGATGCAAGCCTATTGCCGCGAAGTGGTCCTGGTTCCCAACCCCTACGGTCGGGAGGGCCTCGCCAAACGGCTGCTGCAGGTCCGGTCGCTCGCCTCGATGCGGAGCTTCGAGCGGCTGCGGGTCACGCTGCCGGCGTTGCAGGAGAGCCTGGACCGGATCTTGCGCGCCAAGCGCTTCGATGTGGTCAACCTGGAGTTCCCGTATCTCGGCCACTATGACCTGCGCCAGGCGCCGCCCGGCAAAAAGCCGCCGGCGCTGGTCGTGGACTCGCACGAAATCGCCTACGACTTGACGCGGCAGTTCGCGCGCGCGGGAGGGAGCGTGGGCCGCCGCGTTTACGCTCGCGCCAACTGGCGCAAGCTCAGGCGCGAGGAGCTTGGGACCTACCGCGATGCCGACGGCGTCTATGTGTGCAGCGCGAACGATGAGCAGCGCCTGCTCGACGAGGCGCCAGGCCTGCGCACAACCGTCGTTCCCAACGCCGCGGATGTCGACTATTACCAGCCGCGCCCCGGCGATCCTCCGCCCGACGGCCGCACCGTGGTCTATTTCGGGCTCCTGTCCACCATCCCGAATATCGATGGCGTCACCCATTTTGCGCAGGACATCTGGCCCCGCATCGCGGAGGGGCGCCCGGACGCCCGGCTCAAGATCATTGGCGGGCGCCCGCCGCCGTCGCTTCTGTCGCTGGCCGGGCCGCGGATCGAGCTGACCGGCTTCGTGCCGGACCTGCGGCCGCACCTTGCGGCCGCAGCGGCCGTGGTCGTGCCGCTACGCCTGGGCGGTGGCACACGGCTCAAGATCGTCGAGGCGATGGCCATGGGGAAGGCGATGGTCTCGACCACGCTCGGCGCCGAAGGGATCGATGCGGTCCCGGGGCGAGACATCTTCATTGAGGACCAGCCCATGGCCTTTGCGGACGCAGTGTTGCGGCTCCTGGCCGAGCCTGGCCTCGGGGCGCGCATCGGCCAGTCGGCGAGGCGCCTCGCGGTAAACCGATATAGCTGGAGCGAAGCGGCGCGAAGGCTGGAAGCCTTCTATGGCCGGATCCTGGAGAAGGCGGCGTGAAGGCGGCGCTGATCGGAGCCGGAGCGATCGCCAAGCAGCATCTCTCCTGCCTGAAGACCTTGCCGGGCGTGGAGCTGGCCGCCGTCTGCGATCTCTCGCCCGCCGCGGCGGAGGCCGCCGCCGAGAGATACGGCGTTCGCTCCTGGTTCACCGACCATCGCGCCATGCTGGAGAAAGCCCGGCCGGACGTGGTCCACGTCGCCACGCCTCCGACCGCTCACTTCGGGCCGGCCATGGACGCGCTCGACGCCGGCGCCCACGTCATTGTCGAGAAGCCAGCTGCGCCCGCCCTCGGGCAAGTGGAGGCGCTGGTTAAGCGCGCCCAGGATTCCAGGCGCCATTTCGTCGAGGACTACAACTACGTCTTCAATCAGGCCCCCCAGGAGATTCTGCGACGAATCGAGTCCGGCGAGTTCGGGGCGGTGACGCATGTCGAGGTGCTCATCTGCCTCGATATTCTCGGCCCCGACGGCTTCGCCGACCCCAACTC
>DATJRL010000412.1:0-7643 GCA_035504785.1 Caulobacteraceae bacterium | reverse complement strand
TTGCCGTGGACAAATTGGCGCGAGGCCTGGGCTGGGCCGCGATCGGAACGGCCGCGGCCTTGGCTGGCGCCAGTCTGGCCGCCGGGGCGGCGTGCGCCGCGGAACCCAACGCCGCGTCGCCGCCGGCGCCGAGTCCCGTGGCCATCGGCCATTGTCTTTGGGAAGGCCTGCCCAAGGCGACCCGCGACGCGGTGGCCGCGTCGGGCCCGACCGCGGACGACGTCTACCATGCGATGAATGCGATGAACCCCAGCCTGATGGACGTGGCGCGCGCCCAGTGCCCGTCCCCGGCCACGCCCGAAGACGCCCAGAAGGTCACCGACGCCTGGGTGGCGCTGGCGCTGCAGGCGTGGGCGCAGACCGAGCTCTATCGCCAGGACAAGATCGCGCCCGAGACCCTGGAAGACGCCTGGCGCCGCTTCACCCCGGCCGAGCGGCGCCAGTTCGAGCTCGACGAGGACAAGCCGCCCGCCGCCGAACGCGCCAACGTCGCCTCGATGTCCAAGGCCCTCGGCGTCACCGCCCCGGCCGACGTCGATCTCGTCGCCTTCTGGGTCCTCTGCCAACTCCACCTGGCCGCGTTGGGCGGGTAGATATCCTTCTCCTCTTGCGGGGCTGTTGCAAAACTCCCCTCCCCCCTGGGGGGTGGGGTCGGGGGTGGGGGTGCGAGCACGACTGCCTGCCGTCAGGACTCGGAGATTCCCAAGCCGAATCAACGACGGCTGAGCCGACACCCCCATCCCCAACCCTTCCCCGCAAGGGGGAAGGGAGCTTTCAGAGCGATCTCATCGAATTACGCAACAGGCCCCCCTGCGAGAGACGGGAGCTTAAGCCGCCTCGTGGTATTTGAAGTCGATGAGGAACACGCGCTGGCCGGCGCCGTGCTTGGCGACCTTCAGGAGGTCGACGAGGCCGTCGAAGCCCGAGCGGCGGGCAAGGTCGGGGGTGATGTCGGCGATCTCGATCTCGCGGATGCGCGTCACCTCAACGGCCCCTGGGCCGAGCGCATAGCGGCCGCCGACCTTCACGTGCGGGCGTTGCCAGATCCGCACCGTCTCGGTGATCTCGCCGGCCATGATCCCGGCGTGCAGGCGCTTGGTGAACGTCATTGGCTCGCCCCTCGCTGCTTGCCGCCACGTGACCGTTTCACGGCTCTCGCGCCTCGGCTAGGGTCAAAGAAAACGGTGGGAGGACGAAGGGCGTGACCGAAGCAGGCGCCCCATCGCCGGCGGGCGCGGCGGCGAAACTGGCCGAGGGCCTGGACGCGCTGGCGCGCGCCCGGCTCGGCGCGGACGGCGCGAAGAACCTCCGGCGCATGACCGCGGGCGCGACCCAGGAGGTCTGGCGTTTCGACCTGATCGAGCACGGCCGGGAGACGCCGCTGGTGCTGCGACGGGCGCCCGGCGGCACGCGGGTCTCCGACACGGCGGTCGGGCTGGAGACGGAGGCCCGGCTGATCCAGGCGGCCGCCGCCAAGGGCGTGCCCGTACCGGCCGTGCGCCACGTGCTCGACGCCGAGGACGGCCTGGGTCATGGCTTCATCATGGGCTTCGTCGAGGGCGAGACCCTGGGCGGTCGGATTGTGCGCCAGGAGGCTTTCGCCGAGACCCGCACCTTCCTCGCGCGCCAGTGCGGCGAGGTGCTGGCCAAGATCCACGCCATCGACCCGGCCGAGTTCCCGAACCTGCGCCGGCAGACGCCGCGCCAGCTGATCGACCAGTACCATGCGACCTACAAGGCGAGCGGCTGGCCCCGGCCGGTGATCGACCTGGCCTTCCGCTGGCTGGACGAGCGCTGCCCGCCGGACCCCAGGGAGATGAAGCTGGTCCACGGCGATTTTCGCAATGGGAACCTCATGATCGGCCCGGACGGCGTGCGCGCCGTGCTCGACTGGGAGATCGCCCACGTCGGCGATCCGATGGAGGATTTCGGCTGGATCTGCACCGGCTCGTGGCGCTTCGGCCAGATGGACAAGCCTGTGGGCGGCTTCGGCGAACGCGAAGACCTCTGGGCCGGCTACGAAGCCGCCGGCGGCGCGCCGGTCAGCCGCGACCACGCGCTCTGGTGGGAGGTCTACGGCTCCATGCGCTGGGGCGTGATGTGCGCCAGCATGGTGATGTCGTTCCGCGGCGCCGACCCTTCAGTGGAACGCTCGGTGATCGCCAGGCGCACCTCGGAGAACGAGATCGACCTGCTGCGGCTGCTGGCGGCCTAGCCGATGCAGGACCAGCCCTCCCCTTCCGAGATCATCGGCGCCGTCGCCGCCTTCCTGAAGAACGTGGTGGCCGCCGAGACGCAAGGCGCGCTGTCGTTCAACGCCAGGGTCGCGGCCAACGCCCTGGAGATGATGAAGCGCGAACTCGACACCGCGCCCGCCGAGGACGCCGCCGAGCTGGAGCGGCTGCGGGCGATCCTGGGGCGCGACGGGACGCTGTTCGACCTCAACGCCGAGCTCAGCCGGCGGATCGAGGCCGGCGAGGTCGGCCTGACCACGCCCGGCCTGAAGGACCACCTGTGGGCGACGACGCTGGCCAAGCTCGCGGTCGACCAACCCACCTACGGCGGCTACCGCGCGGCGCTCGCCGAGCGGGGTGCGAAATCATGAGTGAGGGAGCCACACGCCCGCTCTCCCCCGCGAAAGCGGAGGCCCAGGCTTTTTCTGCCAGCCACGGCGCCCGTCGATAAAACACTTGGGTCCCCGCTTTCGCGGGGAAGATTGGATAAGGAGGAGCGGGTAGATGGACTTCGACATCCCCAAGGACATCCAGGACTACCTGGACGAACTCGACCGGTTCATCGAGACGGAGATCAAGCCTCTGGAGAACCAGGACGACAACATCCGCTTCTTCGACCACCGCCGCGAGCACGCCCGCACCAACTGGGACGCCGGCGGCTTGCCGCGCCGGGAGTGGGAGGAACTGCTGGCCGAGGCGCGCCGACGCGCCGACGCCGCCGGGCACCTGCGCTACGCCTGGCCGGTCGAGTGGGGCGGCAAGGGCGGATCGAACCTCGCCATGGCGATCATCCGCGAGCACCTGGCCGCCAAGGGCCTCGGCCTGCACAACGACCTGCAGACCGAGCACTCGATCGTCGGCAACAACCCCTTCATCATCATGTTCAAGGAGTTCGCCACCAACGCCCAGTACGACCGCTACGCCGACATGCTGCAGAAGGGCCAGATCCGCACGGGGTTCGGCCTCACCGAGCCTTACCACGGCTCCGACGCCACCCACATGGAGACCCGCGCCGTCCGCGAGGAACGCGACGGCGTGGCCGGCTGGCGGATCAACGGCGAGAAGATGTGGACCACGGGGATGCACGTGGCGAACTACATCATGACCTTCGCCCGCACCTCCGGGAACGACGGCGACGGCGAGGGCATCACGGTATTCCTGGTGCCGGCGAACGATCCCGGCGTGACGATCGAGGAGTACCTCTGGACCTTCAACATGCCGACCGACCACCCGCGGGTCAGCCTGAAGGACGTGTGGGTGTCGGACGATGCGATCTGGGGCGTCGAGGGCCAGGGCCTCAGGCTCGGGCAGAGCTTCGTGCACCAGAACCGCATCCGCCAAGCCGCCTCGTCGCTGGGCGCGGCGGTCTACTGCGTGCAGGAGAGCGTCAAGTACGCCCGCGCCCGCAAGCCGTTCGGCCAGCCGCTCTCCGACAACCAGGCGATCCAGTGGCCGCTGGTGGAGCTGCACACCCAGTGCGAGATGCTGCGGCTGCTCATCCGCAAGACCGCCTGGGAGATCGACCGCATGCCGCACCGGGAGGTGGAGCGGCAGATCTCGGACAAGGTCAGCATGTGCAACTACTGGGGCAACCGGCTGGTCTGCGAGGCGGCCGACCGCGCCATGCAGGTGCACGGCGGCATCGGCTATTCGCGCCACAAGCCCTTCGAGCACATCTACCGGCACCACCGCCGCTACCGGATCACCGAAGGGTCCGAAGAGATCCAGATGCGCAAGGTGGGCGCGTTCCTGTTCGGCTACATGGGTCCGCGCCGCAAGGAGATGGCGAACATCACCTGGGACGACGTCGACTACCGCCTTCACCCGGCGGGGTAGCGCTCGCGTCTCCCCTCGGTCTCTCAGGGAGGGACGGTCAGCCCCAAATCCCGCCCATCGCCGCGGCCAGCGCGCGGCCCTGAGTGAGGCCGGCCTGGCAGGCGGCGGGGCGGACGCGGGTGTCCATCAGGTTGACGCCGAAGGCGGTCTGGCTGGCCTCGTCGGGGTAGACGACCTCGACGCGGGCGCCGCCGCCTTTCAGCGTCTCGATCTCGCGGTCGAGCGGCGACGGGCCGCCGGCGTTCATCGCCGCGATGCGCAGCGCCAGGATCACCACCAGGTCGTGTCCCTCGGCGAGGTCGGCGTTTGTGGCCGAGCGCATGCCGCCATCGATGTAGCGGCGGCCGTTGATGGTGATCGGTGGGAAAACGCCGGGTACGGAGCAACTGGACGCGACGGCCTTCGCGAGGCCGACCTTGCTCTCGGCGGTCCACACAACGAACTCGCCGGTCTCCGCGTCCACCGCGGTGCAGGCGTAGTCGCGCGCGGTCGGCCAGGATTCGGCCTGGTCCTGGGAAAGCGAGCGGCCGAAGCCGCGGATGAATGTCGCCTCGTCGACCGTCTGGGCGGCGAGCGCGAACGCGCCGATCTCCTTGCGCACGTCCTTCGGATCTCGGGTCCCGGAGGAAGTTTCCTGCATCTTCTGGAACAACAGCGCCAGGTTGGGCGCGGCGGCTTGCTGGGCGGGACGGCCGTTCACCGGCGGCGGATCGGCGCGCGGCCGCTGGGCCTCGGCGAGGATCGCGGCGGCCATCTCGCCGATCGGGCGGCCCATGGCGAGCTGCGAGCCCACGAACGAACCAGCCGAGGTGCCGCAGATGTAGTCCGCCGCGGCGAGGTCGACGCCGGCTTCGGCGAGCCCGGCGATCAGTCCCGCCTCCCAGGCGATGCCCACCGGCCCGCCGCCTCCCAGAATGAGTGCGCGTGTCATAAAACCCCTCCCTATCTTCCCGTGAACCTCATCGTCCTACGAATTTCGCCGGCCGCTTCTCGGTGAAAGCGGCCATGCCTTCCTTCTGGTCCTCGAAGGCGAACAGCGAGTGGAACAGCCGGCGCTCCAGCTTCACGCCCTCCGAGAGCGGCGTCTCATAGGCGGCGTTGACGGTCTCCTTGGCCATCATCACCGCCAGCGGCGACAGGGCCGCGATCTTCTTGGCGGTCTCCAGGGCGTTCGGGACCAGCTCGGCGAGCGGCACGATCCGGCTGACCAGGCCGCAGCGCTCGGCCTCGGCGGCGTCCATCATCCGGGCGGTGAGGATCATGTCCATGGCCTTGGACT
Organism: Caulobacteraceae bacterium; assembly: GCA_035504785.1. GTDB lineage: Bacteria > Pseudomonadota > Alphaproteobacteria > Caulobacterales > Caulobacteraceae > Acaudatibacter. Next base: position 2,294 of record DATJRL010000412.1, on the reverse strand, counting down.
TGCCGACGAAGCGGGTGAGCCGCTGCGTGCCGCCGGCGCCCGGCATGACGCCGAGATTGATCTCCGGCTGGCCGAAGCGGGCATTGTCGGCGGCGATGATGAAGTCGCACATCATCGCGAGCTCGCAGCCGCCGCCCAGCGCGTAGCCGGCCACCGCGGCGATCACCGGCTTGCGGCAGCGGGCGACGCGCTCCCAGTTGCGGGTGATGAAGTCCTCGGTGAACACCTCGGCGTAGGACTTGGGCGCCATCTCCTTGATGTCGGCGCCCGCCGCGAAGGCCCGATCGGACCCGGTGATGACGAAGGCGCGGATGGCCGGGTCGGCCTCGCCGGCGCCCAGCACCGCGGTCATCTCGTCCATCAGCTCGCCGTTCAGCGCGTTCAGCGCCTCGGGGCGATTGAGACGGATCAGACGCACCGCCTCGTGGTCCTCGACGATCAGGGTCTTGTAGGCCAATCCGTCCTCCTCACGTCTCGGGCCGCGACGTCAAAGCGCATCGGGCAGCGGCGTCCATTCCTCGCCCGGCGGCAGCGGCGCGAACATCGCATCCACCATGCCGTCGGTCGTCTCGGCCAGAGTGGCGGGGCGCCACGCCGGGGCGTTGTCCTTGTCGACAATGACCGCCCGCACGCCTTCGCGGAAGTCGGCCGCCAGGCCGAGGCGCACGGCCAGCCGATATTCGGTCTTGAGGTCGTCGGCCAGCGAAGCTGGCCTGAGGCCGCCGGCGATCAGGCGAAACGCGACCTTGGCGCTGAGCGGCGACTTGGGCCGCATCGCCTGCAGCTGGGCGCGCGCCCAGTCGGAGCCCTCCGCCTCCAGGTCGGCGAACACCGCCTCCAGGCTCCCGGCGCCGAACAGGCGGTCGATGTCCTCGCGGTGGGCGGCGATCGGCGCGATGCCGGGGTCGGCCTCGAACTCGGTGAGGATCCGCTCCACCGCCGACGGCTCGCGCGCGATCTCCCGCTTCAACTCCTCGAGCCCGGCGCTTGGCGCGACGTCGGTCGCGATCCCGAGCAGCTCGCAGTCCGCCGGACCGAGCCGGGCGCCGGTGAGCGCGATCCAGAGCCCGGTGCGGCCGTGCAGCTTCGGCAGGAACCACCCGGCGCCCACGTCGGGGAAGAGGCCGATGCCGGTCTCCGGCATGGCGAAGCGGGTCCGCTCGGTGGCGATGCGGTAGCGGGCGGGCAGGCTGATGCCGACGCCCCCGCCCATCACCGTTCCATCCATCACCGCGATCACCGGCTTTGGGTAGACCGACAGCAGGTGGTCGAGCCGGTATTCGACGTGGAAGAACTCCCGCGCCGCCCGCCCGTCGCCCGCCGCGCTCTCGGCCAGCATGCGGATGTCGCCTCCGGCGCAGAATCCGCGCTCGCCGGCATGGTCGATCAGCACCGCCTCGACGCCGTCGTCGTCGCGCCAGGCGCGCAGAGCCTGGATCATCGCGACGCACATGCCGGTGGTCAGCGCGCCCAGCGCATCCGGCCGGTTGAGGGTCAGACGTCCGAGGCCGCCTTCGCGGCTGGCGATGACTTCGGCGCCGGCCACGTTGGCTAGCTCCGCAAATCGAACGACGCGACGCTGTTGGCCGTCGCGGCCGACAGCAGATCGGCGTCGCGCGAGGCCAGCGCCACGCCGTTCCGCATCGCCTGCCAGAGATAGAGCGCGTCGTACACCGAGAGCCTCTCCCTACGGGCGAGATCCAATATGGCGTCGTATACCGCCAAGCCAGGCGGCGCCTCTATGCCGATGTCGTAGGCCGCCAATCCCTCCAGGGCTTGGCCGGTGAAGAAGGCGTCGATTCGGCCGCGCTGCTCCAGCTTCAGCAGAACGTTTCGCACCTCGGCTGGAAAGATGTGCGGGGCCTCGAACCTATGCCTGTGCGCTTCGCTCAACAGCGCTTCGCTGGAGGCCGTTCGCTGGCCGGGCGCCAGCCAGGCAATCGCGGCGGATGCGTCGAGCAGGATTCTCAAGCGCGCCCTTCTTCGACAGCGGCTTTCCAGTCGAAGTCCTCATCGACCCCGTACTTGCGCTCGATTTCCTCGCGAAGCGCCCGGATGCGGGCGGCCGCCTCGGGACCGGCCGGCGGACGGGCGGTGTCGGGCCGAACCAGTTTGGCCACGGCCTTGCCGTGCCGCGTGATCACCACGTCCTCGCCCGCGCCGACCGCCTCGATCAGCGCTGAGAGATGCGTCTTGGCCTCGAGTACGCCAACTTCCTTCACCGATCGACTCCTGACCATTCTCTGGTCAGAATAAGGCGCTCGCCACGGGTTGCAAGCTCAGTCCCGCAGCAG
>DATJRL010000411.1:0-4499 GCA_035504785.1 Caulobacteraceae bacterium | reverse complement strand
CCGCCAACTGGGGCGCAAGCTCGGCTTTCCCACCGCCAACGTGCCGCTGGGCGAGTATGTCGCCCCGATGTTCGGGGTCTACGCCACGCTCACTCACCTGAAGGACGGCCGCACCCGCGGCGGCGTCGCCAACATCGGCGTCAATCCCACCACCGGCCTCGTCGACGCGCGGCTGGAGGTGTGGATGTTCGACTTCGACGAGGACATCTACGGCGAGGTGATCGAGACCGAGCTGATCGAGTTCCTGCGCCCGGAAGAAACCTTCCGCGACGCCGCCGGGAACTTCGACGTGCCGGCGATGGTGGCGCAGGTGCACAAGGACGCGGCGCAGGCCCGGGCGCTCCTGGCCGGTCGGGGGCTGTATCCCTGACGTCCCGCTTCGCTCCTCACCCGCAAGCGCAGCGCCGCGGGGGAGGAAAGGTTAGGCCTCCACCGCCTCGATCCGCTCGCGCCACTCCTTGGCCAAGTGGAGTTTCATGCCGGCGGGGCGAATGCTCGGGACGTAGGCGTCAGCCATCAGGGTCTGGGTGATCTTCTGCAGCGGCAGCATCTTCTCGCTGAACAGCTGGATCATGCCGACGAACAGCAGGTCGTTCTCCGGGTCGATCCAGAACCAGGTACCTGCCGCGCCGTCCCACTGGTAGGTCCCGCGGCCGACCGGGACGCCGGCGGCCATCGGGTCGTGGAACACCGCGCCGGAGTGGCCGTAGCCGTAGCCGGGACGCATCTGCTGCAGGCCGACGCCGAAGCCGCCGGCAAGCAGTTCCTCGGAGAGGTGGTTGCTCATCTGCTCCTTCAGCGCCTCGGCGGCCACGATGCGCACACCGTCCAGTTCGCCGCCGTTCAGCAGCATCTGGGCGAACCGGGCGTAATCGGCCGCGGTCGAGACGAGCCCGCCGCCGCCGTTAGCGGCCGCCGGCGGACTTTCGTGATCGCGCCCAGCGAGCGGGTTGGCCACTGCCTTCAGCCCCTTCTCCGGCGTCCAACGGAACAGCTGCGACAAGCGCGGCTTCTTCTCCGGCGGGGTGTGGAAGGCGGTGTCGACCATGCCCAGCGGCTCGAAGATGCGGGTGCGATAGAAGTCGGGCAGGGTCTCGCCGGTCAGGCGCTCGATGATCGCGCCCTGGACGTCCATCGAAAGGCTGTAGACCCATTTCGAGCCGGGCTGGTAGGCCAGAGGCAGCGAGGCCACGCGCCGGGAAAAGTCCGCCAGCGAGTCGCCGCCCCAGACCTTGGCGTCGATGTAGAGCTTGTCGAGCGGGTCGTCCGGGTTGAAGCCGTAGGAGAGGCCCGCGGTGTGGGTCATCAGCTCGCGCATGGAGGGCGCGTGGTCGGCCGCCACCGTCTTAACCGAACCATCCGCCGCCAGACCGTCGAACACCCGCACGCCCTCGAACTCGGGCAGGTGCTTGGCGATCGGGTCCTCCGGCGCCCACCGCCCCTCGCCACGCAGGATCGACATCGCCGTCCCCGTCACCGGCTTGGTCATGGAGAAGATGCGAAAGATGGTGTCGTCGGCGATCGGCTCGCCGGTCTCGAGGTTCTTCTTCCCCAGGTTGCCGCGGTGAACCACCTTGCCATGCCGGGCCGTGAGCGTCGACGCCCCCGCCAGATCGCCGGCGTCGATCAGCGACTGCAGGAACGCGTCGATGCGCGTCAGGCCGGCGGTGGTGAGACCGACGGATTCAGGTGTGGCTGTGGGGAGGGGCGTGGTCATCTTCAGGGCCGATCTCTCGTTAGAGTTTCCGGCGTCACACAAGCACACCCGCACGCCCGCGCCAAAGCGTCTCTGTCGTCCCGCCCTAGCCCCGCCCGCGCGGCGATGTTACATCCCGCCCATGACCCTGGTTCGGACGGATCTGCGAATTAACCGCCCGGCGTGACGCCGCCGGACGATCCGCTCCAGCGCGCGCCGGGACCTTGGAAACTCGTCACCCCGGCCAACGGAGCGCCCAAAGGGCGCGTAGGCCGAGCCGGGTCCCGTCTGCTATATCTGGAGCCGTCATGCCCGACGACGCCGACAAGCCGCAGCGTGATTACCGCGCCACGGTGTTCCTCCCCGAAACGCCCTTCCCAATGCGCGCCGGCCTGCCGCAGCTGGAGCCGCGCATCCTCGAGCGCACCGATCATCTCTATGAACGGGTCCGCGCCGCCCGCCAGGCCGCGGGGGCGCCGCTGTTCGTGCTGCACGACGGCCCGCCTTACGCCAATGGCGCCATCCACATCGGCCACTCGCTGCAGAAGACGCTGAAGGACTTCGTGGTCCGCTCGCGCTTCGCGCTCGGCTACGACGTCGACTACGTGCCGGGCTGGGACTGCCACGGCCTGCCCATCGAGTGGAAGGTCGAGGAGGACCTGCGCAAGAAGGGCCGGCGCAAGGATGAGGTGTCGAGGGCCGAATTCCGCACCCTGTGCCGCGCCGAGGCCGAACATTGGATCGGCGTGCAGATGGAGGGGTTCAAGCGCCTGGGCGTGATCGGCGACTGGGACCATCGCTACTCGACCATGGACTTCGCCAGCGAGGCGGCCATCGTGGCCGAGTTCCACAAGTTCATCGCCAGCCACCAGCTCTATCGCGGCGCCAAGCCGGTGATGTGGAGCCCGGTGGAGCGCACGGCGCTCGCCGACGCCGAGGTGGAGTATCACGACCACGTCAGCCCGACGATCTGGGTGAAGTTCCCGGTGAACCCGGCCGCAGACTCGGGACCCTCCTTCTATTGGGGCGCAAAGGGTGCTTCGGTGGTGATCTGGACCACGACTCCCTGGACCATCCCCGGCAACCGCGCGATCTCCTACAACCCGGAGATCGCCTACGGCGCCTACCGGGTCGAGGCGCTGGAAGAGGGGCTGGCCTTCGCGCCCCGGGCCAGGCCCGGCGAAGTGCTGGTGCTGGCCGATAAGCTGGCCGCCGACGTCTTCGCCGCCGCCAAGGTGGCCAAGTGGCTGCGCCTGGAGACCGTCGACTCGCAGGGGATGGTCTGCGCCCACCCGCTGGCCGACTTGAGCGCTGGCTACGACTTCCCGGTCCCGCTGCTGGCCGGCGACCACGTCACCGAGGACGCCGGCACGGGCTTCGTGCACACCGCTCCTGGCCACGGCGCCGAGGACTACCAAGTCTGGCTGGCGCACGGACATCGCGAAATCCCAGAGACCGTCGACGAAGACGGGGCCTATCTGCCGACCGTGCCGCTGTTCGGTGGGCTGAAGGTGCTGGAGACCGAGGGCAAGAAGGCCGGCAAGTTCGGCCCGGCCAACGAGGCGGTGATCGCCAGGCTGATCGAAGCCGGAACGCTCCTGGCGCGGGGACGGCTGGAGCACAGCTATCCGCACTCCTGGCGCTCCAAGGCGCCGGTGATCTACCGCGCGACGCCGCAGTGGTTCATCCGCATGGACGCCCCGCTCAACGACGCCGCGCACGGCGGCAAGACGCTGCGCGAGACGGCGCTGGCCGCGATCGACGCCACCGAGTTCTTCCCGGCGGCCGGCCGCAACCGCATCCGCACCATGGTGGAGAGCCGGCCCGACTGGCTGATCAGCCGCCAGCGGGCGTGGGGCTCACCCCTGGCCATGTTCGTGGACAAGGTCACCGGCCATCCGCTGAACGACCCCGACGTGAACGCCCGCATCGTGGCGGCGATCGAGGCCGAGGGCGCGGACGCCTGGTTCACCCGCGACGTGCGCGAGTTCCTCGGCAACCACGACCCCGACCGCTACGAGAAGGTGGAGGACATCCTCGACGTCTGGTTCGACTCCGGCTCGACCCACGCCTTCGTGCTGCCCGGCCGCGAGCACAGCCGCTGGCCGGCGGACCTCTACCTCGAGGGCTCGGATCAGCACCGCGGCTGGTTCCAGTCGAGCCTGTTGGAGAGTTGCGGCACGCGCGGCCGCGCCCCCTACAACCAGGTCCTCACCCACGGCTTCACGGTCACCGAGGCCGGCGAGAAGATGTCGAAGTCGCTCGGCAACGCGGTCGAGCCGGCGGAGGTGATCAAGCAGAGCGGCGCGGAGATCCTCAGGCTCTGGGCGGCGCTGGTGGACTACTCGGAAGACACCCGCATCGGTCCGACCATCCTGCAGACCACGGTCGACGCCTACCGCAAGCTGCGCAACACGGTGCGTTACCTGCTGGGCGCGCTCGCGGGGTTCGAGCCGGCGGAGCGGGTCGGGCTGGAGGCGACGCCGCCGCTGGAGCGGTTTATCCTGCACCGGTTGCGCGAACTCGATCAGCAGGTGCGCGCGGCCTACGAGAGCTACTCGTTCGAGGGCGTGATCCGGCCGCTGGCGGACTTCTGCTCCAACGACCTCTCGGCGCTGTTCTTCGACGTCAGCAAGGACGCGCTCTACTGCGACCGGCCGGACTCCGAGCGTCGCCGCGCCACCCGGACGGTGATGGACGCGGTGTTCGAGCGGCTGACCATCTGGCTGGCGCCGATCCTAGCTTTCACCATGGAAGAAGCGTGGTCGACCCGCTTCCCCGACGCCGGCCCCAATGCGCTGCG
>DATJRL010000410.1:0-14109 GCA_035504785.1 Caulobacteraceae bacterium | reverse complement strand
CCGCGGCCCCCTCCGGCGCGGGCATCTCGGCGAGCGCCAGGCGGTGGCCGTCGGTGGCCACGGCGCGCAGCTTGGTCTGGCCGCCCTCGCTCACCGTGTGGAGGTAGAGGCCATTCAGGTAGTAGCGCGTCTCCTCGGTGGAGATGGCGAAGCGGGTCTTGTCGATCAGACGGATGAGCTCGCCGGCGTCGATGTCGATGGGGGCCGACAGCCCCTCGGACGACATCACCGGGAAGTCGCCGGCCGGCAGCACCGGCAGGTTGAAGCGCGAGCGGCCGGCGTGCACCTGCAGGCGCGGATCCTCGCCGGTGTAGCTCAGCGAGACGTCGGCGCCTTCGGGCAGCTTGCGGACGATCTCGTAGAGGGTGTGGGCCGGCGCGGTGATCTGCCCCGGCCCCTCGACCTGCGCCGGGGTGGAGTCGCTGATCTCCATATCGAGATCGGTGGCCGAGAAGGCGACCCGGCCATTGGCGGCGGCCAGAAGCACGTTGGAGAGGATGGGAATGGTGTTGCGCCGCTCGACGACGCTCTGCACATGGCCGAGGGCCTTCAACAGGGCCGCCCGCTCAATCGTCAGCTTCATTCAGAGTCCCGTCCATCTCGGGCCGCGTCATGATTCCGCGCGGCCTGGGACGGTGCAGATTAACGAAAAGCACGGCCGGCGGAAGGGCTTGTCGAGGCGCCTGGATCGATCCGCGGGGCTGCGTTAAGCTTTGCTGCTCAGACGATCCGAGGGGGGCCTTGATGAGAACCCTGTGCGCTTTGTCGCTGGCGTCAGTCTGCCTCGCAGCCTGCACGCTGCCGCCGCAAACCAACGCCACCAACGCCGCTGCGCCGCCGCCCGGACATTTCGACTCCGTGGTGATCACCGGCACCTACACCGTCGGTGACGTGTTCCTGAAGGTGAACTCCGATACGGGTGCGGCGTCCTACTACTGCTGCAGCAACTATAACTTCATCGGGATCAGCGACCCGGCCCCGCCGCCGGCAGGCAAATATTCCCTCAGGGCCTGGAACGTCATCAACAACGACGGCTCCGTGACGTGGGCCGCCTATCGTTTCGACGAGACCAGCGGCCACACGTGGATCCTGTTGCACGAACACGGCGGCCAGTATCAGTGGCAGGCGATCACGAACTGATCGGCGCCGCTCGCGCGCGGGTCCCCCAGGGGTCACTCCCCGACGGGCGGATGGTCAGGCCTTGGTGTCGATCGACGCTCCGGACTCGTCGCCAGCCGACGCGTAGGGATTCTGCCCGAGCGAGTCCGTGACCGGCTCGGTTCCGGCGGAGCCGCGCGCGGCGACGATGACCATCGCCGGGCGCACCAGGCGGCCGAAGAGTTCGTAGCCGGGCTGGACCACCTGCAAGACGCCGCCGGCGGCGACGTCGGCCGCGTGCTGCTCCTGCATGGCCTGATGCTGGTGCGGATCGAACTTGGCGCCGCGGACCGGGTCGATCTTCTTCAGCCCGTTGCGTTCGAAGGCGGTCATCAGCTCCTTGTCGGTCATCTCCAGGCCGATGGCGAGGTTCTTGACCATCGGATCGGCGGCGTCCTTGGGCGCATGCTGCATGGCGCGCGACAGATTGTCGGCCACGCCCAGAAGATCGCGGGCGAACTTCTGGATGGCGTAGGCGCGCGCGTCGTTGGCGTCGCGCTCGGCCCGGCGCTTGGTGTTCTCCGCGTCGGCGGCGACACGCAGCATCTGGTCCTTCAGGGATGCGACTTCCGCGCGCAGGGCCGCGAGGTCGTCGCTTTTCTCCTGCGGGGACTCGGCGGTGGGATCTGGCGGCTCAGCGTCGTTGGCCGGCGTCTGGTCGTCGGTCATGGTCTCTTGCTTGTCTCTATCCATCCATGATCCGCCCAAGCACCCGCGCCGTGTAGTCGACGAGCGGGATCACTCGGGCGTAGTTGAGACGGGCCGGGCCGATCACGCCGATCGCCCCCAGCACCTTCTGTCTGCCGCTCATATAGGGTGCGGCGATCACGGCGGAACCCGAAAGCGAGAAGAGGCGCGTTTCGGCGCCGATGAAGATGCGCACGCCCTGGGCGTCGCGGACGTTATCGAGCAGCCCGATCAGCTGCTCCTTCTGCTCGAGATCGTCGAACAGCATGCGCACCCGCTCGAGGTCGGCGGCGACCTCCGCGTCGGCGAGCAGGTTGGCGCGGCCGCGCACGATCAGCGCCCGTTCGACCTCGCCGCCGCCCCCCCAGGCGGCCAACCCCTCTTCGACGAGCCTGGCGCTGGCGGCGTCCAGCTCCCTGCGAGCACGGGCGAGTTCGTGACCGACCTCGATGCGCGCCTCGGCGAGGGTCCGGCCGCGCAGGCGATTGTTGAGGAAGTTCGAGGCCTCGGCGAGCGCGGAGGGGGTGACGCCGGCGGGTCGGCGCATCAACCGGTTCTCCACCTGGCCGTCCTCGAACACCATGACGACCAGCGCCTGGTCCGGGCCGAGGGCGACGAACTCCACGTGCTTGACGCCGGCTTCCCGCGACGGGGCGACCACGACGCCGGCGCCGCCGGCGAGGCCAGAAAGGATCGAGCTCGCCTCGTTGAGCGCGTCCTCGGTGGAGCGGCCATGCGCCGCCAGCCGGGCCTCGATGGCCTGGCGCTCCTCCTCGGCGAGATCGCCCACTTCCATCAGCCCGTCGACGAACAGCCGCAGCCCCACGTGGGTCGGCATCCGGCCGGCGCTGATGTGGGGCGCGTCGAGCAGGCCGAGTTCGGCCAGATCCTGCATGGTGTTGCGGATCGAGGCCGGCGAGAGCGAGACGCCGCCGCGCGAGATGGTGCGCGATCCGACCGGCTCGCCGGTCTCCAGGTAGGTCTCGACGATGCGCCGGAAGATGTCGCGGGCGCGGGCGTCCAGCTCGGCCAGCGAGGGACCCTTGATCGAAACGCTGATGAGAGGGTTGGTCATCGGCGCCGATAAGGATAAGCGCGCTCCGGAGCGAAGCAAGTTGGAGGCGGGACGCGCGGCATGGGCCAAGGACCTTCGAGCCAGAGACCTTCGGGGCGAGCGGCGAGCGAACTTCGCCCCGTGACGCTGGAGACGGCGGTGAACCGATACGCCGAGGGCTCGTGCCTGGTCTCGTTCGGCCACACCAAGGTGCTGGTGACCGCGAGCCTGGACGAGACCGTGCCCGGCTTCCTGCGCGGCAGGGGCCAAGGCTGGGTGACGGCGGAGTACGGCATGCTGCCTCGCGCCACCCATACCCGCGGCCGGCGCGAGGCGGCGGAGGGCAAGCAGTCCGGCCGCAGCCAGGAGATCCAGCGCCTGATCGGCCGCTCCTTGCGGGCGGTGACCGACCTGAAGGCGCTGGGCGAGCGGCAGATCACCCTCGACTGCGACGTGATCCAGGCCGACGGCGGCACGCGCACCGCCTCGATCACCGGCGCCTGGGTGGCGCTCAGGCTGGCGACGCGCTGGCTGGTGGAGGAAGGGGTGATCAAGACCGATCCGATCCTGGACCAAGTGGCGGCGATATCCTGCGGCGTCCATCGCGACACGCCGGTGCTCGACCTCGACTACGAGGAGGACTCCAGCGCCGAAGCCGACGCCAACTTCGTGCTGACCGGCGCAGGCGACATCGTCGAGATCCAGGCCACCGGCGAGAAACGCGGCTTCACCCGCGCCGAGTTCGAGGCGCTGTTCGGGCTGGCTGAGGCGGGGATCGCCGAGCTTGTGAAGATGCAGAAGGCGGCGGTGGAGTAACGGCGGAGGCCCCTCCACCGCGGAGCCTGTCCTCGGGCCGACCTCCGGTCGGACCCGGGGGCGGTCCCCCTCCCCCAAAGGGGCCCCCAGAGGGGGAAGAGATTACTCCGCCGCGATCAGCTGCGCCGCGCCCCGTTTGGCGCTGTCCTTGAAATTGATCGCCTGCAGGTAGCGGATGCCGTCCTCGGCGATGTCGTCGCCGACCATGCGCGTCCCCTCGGCCTGCAGCTCGTCCATGTCGAGGTAGGTCGCGTAGAAGCCGCGGGTGCGCTCGGTGATCAGGCCCGCGTTGAGCAGTGTCTTGATGAGCACGCGGAAGATGTTGGTCTCGCCCTTGAACCGGCGTCCGCCCTCGGCGTCGCGCTCGGCCCGGCGCTTGACGATGTCGGCGATCACCTGCTCCGGATCGAGGCCGAAACTGGAATAGAGCGCCTGGTTCTGCGCCGGCGAGCCGCGGTCGAACAGCAGCGACTGGGCGCAGTGCGCCGCCCAGTCCTCGACGATGTTGCGCTCGGCCTGGCTCAGCTCCGGCACCGTGCGGTCGGCCCAGATCTTCCCGAACTTGTGGTGGAAGGCCTCGTCGGTCATCACCAGCTGGAACAGCTTCTTGGCCAGGGGGTCGCGGTTGTTGCGGTAGCCGTTGGCGAAGGCGCCCATGGCCAGGCCCTCGACCAGCATCTGCATGCCGATGATCTTCTTGTAGACCTCCGGCGCCTCGATGATCTCGATCAGCAGCCGCTTCAGCGCCGCGCCGCACTCGCCCGGCCGGCCCCAGCGCGCCTTGATGTACTTGGCGAAGGCGGTGACGTGGCGGGCTTCCTCGCGGGTCTGGTTGGCGGCGTATTCCTGCGCGCCCTGGTCCCACAGCACGTGGCAGAGGCTGGCCGACAGGTTCAGCGCCCCCTGCTCGCCATGCAGGATCGACGAGAAGTTGGCCAGCTGCGAGGTGTTGATGAAGCGGACCCGCTCCTTCGGATCGGTCAAGGTCTCGGCGACGTAGGGCAGCTTGAGGATCGGGTTGAGCTCCTCGGGCATGAGGGGCTCGTTCTCCATGTCCCAGGGCTCGTCGAAGTCGATGTAGCGCTTGTCGAGCGGATCCCAGAAGTGGTCGTGGGTCGCCGCGATGATCTTGTCGAACGCATCGGAGCGCGCGCCGTAGCGGTCGAGCTGCAGCATGGACTCGAAATCGTCCGGCGCGACGGCGCCGTACATGGCGTCCTTGGTGATGTTTCCGTCGGCCATACGCCTACTCCCAGGTCGGTTCCATTCTTAGGTGAACAGTGTCAACCTGAAGCCGCTGAGCGTCAACGGTGCGTCCTTCGAGACGCCCGCTCTCGCGGGCTCCTCAGGATGACGAAGAGGGTGTCCCCAACTCTCGTCATGGTGAGGAGCGCCAGAGCGCGTCTCGAACCACGCAGGGTCAGCGCCGGTCTCTACGCGCCTTGACCTGCAGGCGAAGCGCGTTCAGCCGGATGAAGCCGGAAGCGTCGCGATGGTCGTAGGCGACCTTGCCCTCCTCGAACGTCACCAGGTCCTGGTCGTAGAGCGAGTAGGGGCTGGAGCGGCCGATCACGGTGACGTTGCCCTTGTAGAGCTTCACCTTCACCTGGCCGGTCACGTGGCTCTGCGAGTGGTCGATGGCCGCCTGCAGCATCTCGCGCTCCGGCGTGAACCAGAAGCCGTTGTAGATCAGCTCCGCATAGCGGGGCATCAACTCGTCCTTCAGGTGCATGGCGCCGCGATCGAGGGTGATGCTCTCGACGCCGCGGTGGGCGGCCAGCAGGATCGTCCCGCCGGGGGTCTCGTAGACCCCGCGCGACTTCATGCCCACGAAGCGGTTCTCCACCAGGTCGAGGCGGCCGACGCCGTTGTCGTGGCCGAGCTGGTTGAGTTCGGTCAGCAGCGCCGCCGGCGAGAGCCGCTGGCCGTCGATGGCGACCGGGTCGCCTCGCTCGAAGTCCATGCTGAAGACATGCGGCTTATCCGGCGCGTCCTCGGGGGCGATGGTGCGCTGGTAGACGAACTCCGGCGCCTCGACCGAGGGGTCCTCCAGCACCTTTCCTTCCGATGAGGAGTGCAGCAGGTTGGCGTCGACGCTGAACGGCGCCTCGCCGCGCTTGTCCTTGGCGATCGGGATCTGGCGCCGTTCGGCGTACTCGAGCATGGCCTCGCGGCTCTTGAAGAAGTTCGGCTCGCGCCAGGGGGCGATCACCCGGATGTCGGGCTCGAGAGCGTAATAGCTCACCTCGTAGCGGACCTGGTCGTTGCCCTTGCCGGTCGAGCCGTGGCTCACGGCGTCTGCGCCGACCTTGCGGGCGATGTCGATCTGGGTCTTGGCGATCAGCGGCCGGGCGATCGAGGTGCCGAGCAGGTACTGGCCCTCGTAGACCGTGTTGGCGCGGAACATCGGGAACACGTAGTCGCGCACGAATTCCTCGCGCAGGTCTTCGATGAAGATGTTCTCCGGCTTGACGCCGGCCATCAGCGCCTTGTCGCGCGCCGGCCCCAGCTCCTCGCCCTGGCCGAGGTCGGCCGTGAAGGTCACCACCTCGCAGCCGTAGGTCGTCTGCAGCCACTTCAGGATGATCGAGGTGTCGAGGCCGCCGGAATAGGCGAGCACGACCTTCTTAGGCGGCGGCAGGTTGTCGGCCATGGCGGTCCCCGTTCGTCAGAGGCGCGCTTAAACGGCCTCGGCGACGGAAGCGCAAGAGGCCCACCCTCCCCGTTTCCGACATCCCCACCGCGCCGACGCTGCGCGTCGTCTTGGCCTCCCATGAAGAGGAGGGATGCTACACCGTCACCTGGGTTCCCAGCTCGACCACCCGGCCGGGCGGGATGCTGAAGAAGTCGGTGGGGTTGGTGGCGTTCTTCATCAGGAAGATGAACAGCTTGTCCTGCCAGAGCGGCATGCCGGACTGCACGGCCGGCACCACCGTGCGGCGCCCGACGAAGAAGCTGGTCGACATGATGTCGAACTTCAGGCCCTGCTTGCGGCACAAGGCGAGCGCCCGCGGCAGGTTCGGGCTTTCCATGAAGCCGTAGGTGATCGTCACCTTGGTGAAGTCCGGGCTGATCGGCTTGATCAGCAGCCGATCCTCGTCACGCACCCGGGGCGTCTCCGCCGTGATCACCGTGAGGATGACGTTCTTCTCGTGCAGCACCTTGTTGTGCTTGAGGTTATGCATCAGCGCGACCGGCGCGACGTCGGGGTCGGAGGTCAGAAACACCGCCGTGCCGGCCACCCGGTGCGGCGCGCGGTTCTTGAGGATCTCGGCCAGGTCCTTCAGCGGCACGCTGTCGCGCCGGGTCTTGTCGGCCAGCAGCTGGGTGCCGCGGTTCCAGGTGAACATCACCAGGAACAACATCAGGCCGATCAGCACGGGCGCCCAGCCGCCGGAGAGGAACTTCAGCGCGTTGGCGGCCAGGAACGTGAGGTCCATCACCACCAGGGGCCCGATCAGCAGCGCCGTGCGGAACGGTCCCCACTTCCACATTCGCCGCACCACGATGTACGCCAGCGTGGTGGTCACCAGCATGGTGCCCGTCACGGCCAGGCCGTAGGCGTGCGACAGGTTGTCGGAGGTCTGGAACATCACCACCAGCAGCAGCACGCCGACCAGGAGCATCAGGTTGATTTGCGGCAGGAAAATCTGACCGGTCTGGGTCTCGGAGGTGCGGCGCACATCCAGCCGCGGCAAGAGGCCGAGCTGGATCGCCTGCTGCGACAGCGAATAGGCGCCGGTGATCACGGCCTGCGACGCGATGATGGTGGCGACGGTGGCGAGCACCACCAAGGCCGCCCGCAACTCCGGCGGGGCCATGATGAAGAACCAATTGCGGTCCGGCATCGGCTCGCCGCGGGCCACGGCGATGCTCAGCGTGTGCAGGGCCGCGGCGCCCTGGCCGAGGTAGTTCAAGGCCAGGCAAGGCAGTACGAGAAACAGCCAGGCCGACTGTATCGGCCAGCGGCCGAAGTGGCCCATGTCCGCGTAGAGCGCTTCGGCCCCGGTCACGCACAGGAAGACCGAGCCCAGCACCAGGAAAGCGACGAAGCCGTGGCGGACCAGGAACTCGATCCCGTAGACGGGGTTCAGCGAGAAGAAGACGCGGGGGTCGTCCAGCAGGTGCGTGACGCCGAGAGCCAGGATCACCGCGAACCAGAGCAGCATGATCGGCCCGAAGAAGGCGCCGACCTTCGCCGTGCCGCGCGACTGCACCAGGAACAGCGCGAGCAGGATGGCGACGCTGATCGTCATCACCACGCCGGTGTCGACCGAATGGCCGAGGCTCGGGATGGTCCTCAAGCCCTCGATCGCCGAGAGCACCGAGATCGCGGGCGTGATCACCGCGTCGCCGTAGAACAGCGCCGCGCCCAGCAAGCCGAGGATGAACACCACCAGCGTGCGGTGGCCCATGGCGCGCTGCGCCAGCGCCATCAGCGAAAGCACGCCGCCCTCGCCCTTGTTGTCGGCGCGCATCAGGAAGAGGACGTACTTGACCGTCACCACCATGATCAGCGCCCAGAGCGCCAGGCTGACGATGCCGTAGATGTCGGCCCGCAGCACCGTCTCGCCTTCCATGGTCGAGAGGGCGGAGCGGAAGGCGTAGAGCGGGCTGGTGCCGATGTCGCCGAAGACGACGCCCATTGATCCGACCGCGAGCAGCCAGAAGGCGCCGCGCTTCTCACCGTGTTGCTGGCGGGCGGTCTGGGCTTCGGCCCCACCGGCGTCCTGCGCGACCGTCTGGTCGGCGGCCTCAAGAGCCAATTCAATTCCTCCAGGCGCGCGCGGCTGTATCGAAAGCCTCGCGGCAGCGGCGCGGCGCGATACACCGGATAAAGGAGTCGTTCAATTGCGGCGCTTTTCCCATAAGTGGCGCGACACTCCCTTTCAACGCGGGGGCGCGGCGCCTAGTTTTCCAAAGACTCGGATGGGTCATGTCGACGCAGGGGAGCCAAGAGCTTGAACCGACGCCTTGCTCTCGTCACCGGCGCCTCCGCCGGCATCGGCGCGGCGCTGGCCCGAGTCTACGCCAGTCACGGCTACGACCTGGCGCTCACCGCCCGCCGCGCCGACCGCCTGCACAAGCTGGCCGATGAGCTGCGCCTGCGCCACGGCGCCGAGAGCCTGGTGATTCCCGCCGACCTCGGTCGTCCCGAGGCGCCCGCCGAGGTGCTGGCGGCCGTCGAGGCGAACGGGCGGGTCGTCGACGCGCTCGTCAACAACGCCGGCTATGGCCTGCCGGGCGCGTTCGCGGCCACCGAATGGGAGGACCAGCGGGTCTTCCTGCAGGTGATGGTGACGGCGGTGGCGGAGTTCGCGCACCGCGTGCTGCCAGGCATGCTGGAGCGGAGGTTCGGACGCATCGTCAACGTCGCCTCGCTGGCCGGCCTCACGCCCGGCGCGCCGGGCCAGACGCTGTACGGCCCGGCCAAGGCCTTCGTCGTGCGCTTCTCCCAGGGCCTGCACCTGGAGACGCAAGGCGCCGGCGTGCACGTCAGCGCGCTCTGCCCCGGCTTCACCTACTCGGAGTTCCATGACGTCACCGGCACCCGCGCGCAGGTGTCCGAGGCCGCGCCGCCGTGGCTGTGGCTGGGCGCCGACGAGGTGGCCCGCGCCGGCTACGAAGCCGCCGAGGCGAACCGGCCGATCTGCGTCACCGGCGCGCCCAACAAGGCCGTCGCCGCCCTCGCCAAGATGATCCCCGACGAGTGGGCCATGGCGCTGATGTCGAGCCAGGCCGGGCGGTTCCGGAAGCTGTAGCGACGAAGCGGTTGACCGCGAAAGGGGCTGGGTTCATCGTCGGACCTTAGCCGAAATCAGACCTCCAAAGGACCCGCCATGGCCCTCGCCGAAGCCGCGCGACCGCGCGCCGTCAAGGCCGACCCCCGCCTGATCGTGGCGCTCGACGTGCCGAGCCGCGGCGAGGCCGAGGGCTTGGTCGAGCGTCTGGGCGACGCCGTGGTCTACTACAAGGTCGGCCTGCAGCTGCTCGCTGTCGGAGGCATGGAGACCGCCAAGGCGATGAGGCGCCACGGTCGCAAGGTGTTCCTCGATTGGAAGCTGCACGATATCGGCGCCACGGTCGAGAAGGCCACTGCCGCGATCGCCGCTTCCGAGGCCGGCGATCTGCTCACCGTCCACGCCGAGCCGCAGGTGCTCGCCGCCGCCGTGCGCGGTCGGGCCGACTCGCCGTTGAAGATCCTCGGCGTCACCGTGCTCACCAGCCTCACCGACGACGATCTCGGCCAGATTGGCTACACCACGCGCCTCGAGGCGCTGGTCGAGCGACGGGTGCGTCAGGTCCTGGAGGCTGGCGCCGACGGGGTCATCGTCAGTCCCCGCGAGGCCGCGCTCGCCCGCCGCATCGGCGGTCCCAACCTGCTGGTGGTGACGCCCGGCGTCCGTCCCGCCTGGGCCGGGCGCGACGATCAGGCCCGGGCCGACACCCCGGCCTTCACCCTCGGCCAGGGCGCCAGCCACATCGTCTGCGGCCGCCCGATCACCGCCGCGACGGATCCCCGCGCCGCGGCGCTGCTGATTGCCGAGGAGATGGCGGGCCTCTGAATCGCGGAGCGCGCGCCGAGCGGACCTACCAGCGGCCGCGGCCGCCGCCATGCATCGTCATGTGGCGCTGAGGCGGGCGAGGGCAAGGCATGGGCTGGCGCGGCGGCGGCATCATGTGATGCTCGTGGCCGAAACGCTCGCGTTCGCGAAACCCGATGTCGACGCTCGCCGACGCGGACGCATAGGCGCCGGCGCTCGCAAAGGCCGCGCCCTCGACCACGCCGCCCCCGCCGCCTTCGTCGTCGTAAAGGAAGTCCGGACCCACGCCGCCCGTCTCGAAGAATTCCGCCGGCACGACGACATTCTCCTCGTCGCTCCGGGAGACTTCCGCGCGCCAGGCCGACGCCTCGCCCCAGACCTGACCGTCGCGCTCGCGCCACGCGCCCCGCCGTTCTTGCGGGCACGGCGGCGGCGGGCAGGGACGATCATCGACGCGACAGGGGGGCGGCGAAGCGGGAGGGTCGCTCGGCGGTCCGCCGGCGTCCCAATATCCGCCGGCCATCGCCGGCGTCGCGACCAGGAGACTCAAGGCGCCCAGCGCGGCGCCGGCCCAGCACTTTTTCATCGACGCCTCCCAGGCGGATCGTTGAACGCAGCCATTAACCTAGTTCGGCGATGCGCGGCCGGCGAGCGGGCGCGCCTCAGAGGCGAGCCGACGGGGCCGTCGTGGCTCGCGACGCGACCCCCGGTCCGTCCTCGCCACGGCTAGAAGTCCGAGGCGATCCCCTTGTGCTCCCAGTCGCCGTAGCGGGTGGGCTCCGGACCGGGGGGACCGCCCACCTCCGGCGGCAGGTCGAGGGGCTTGGCGGCGGCGCGGCGGGCCGCGGCCTCCTCCAGCGCGCGCCGGGCGGCGGGAGTGAGCGTCTTGCCGGGCGCGGCGCCAGGCGGGTAGGCGGGCGGATCGAGCTCGCTCATGGGCGCAGGCTAATAGTCCCCACGGCGGATGAGCGCGAGCCCCGCCGAGTCTCGGCGCGAGCGGCGCCGCCGTCCGAACCCTTGCGCGATCCAGGGGATGAAGGCAGGGCTCGCGGGTGAACGATCCCGCCCGCGCCGCCGCCCTCGACATCCTCACCGCCGCCCTGGCCCGCAAGGCCGGACTGGACGCCGCCCTCGACGGCGCCGCGCTCGCCGGCCTGTCGGCGCAGGACCGCGGCTTCGCCCGGGCGCTCGCCATGACCACGCTGCGCCGCCTCGGCGTGATCGACCGCCTGCTCGCGGCGCGCCTGCAGCGCGAACCGCCGGAGCGCGTGCGGATGGTGCTGCGCCTGGGCGTCGCCCAACTGTTCTGGCTCGACACCCCGGCTTACGCCGCCGTCGACTCCGCCGTCGCCCTCGCCGGCGCCGAGCGCGGCGCCCGCGGCTTCAAGGCCCTGGTCAACGCCGTCTTGCGCGGTCTCGCTCGCGACGGCGCGCCGCCGGACGATCCCGAGGCGCTCGCCCCGCCCTGGCTCTACGCCCGCTGGCGCGCCGCTTACGGCGAGGCCGAGGCCTTGGCGCTCGCCGCCGTCATCGCCGGGGAGCCGGCCACCGACCTCACCCCGCGCGACCCTGCCGACGCCGCGGCTCTCGCCGAGGCGCTGGAAGCGACGGTCTTGCCCGGCGGCTCGCTGCGCCGCGAGGCGCGGGGACGGGTCGAGGACTGGCCGGGCTTCGCGGAGGGCCGCTGGTGGGTTCAGGACGCCGCCGCCGCGATCCCCGCCCGGCTGCTGGACGCCCGGGCCGGCGAGACCGTGCTCGACCTCTGCGCGGCGCCGGGCGGCAAGGCCCTCCAGCTCGCCGCCGCCGGCGCCGAGGTCGTCGCCCTCGACCGCTCCGCGCCCCGGCTGAGGCGCTTGACCGAAAGCCTGGCGCGCACCGGACTCGCGGTGGAGGCCGTGACGGCCAACGCCGAGACCTGGCACGACGAGCGAACCTTCGACGCGGTCCTCCTCGATGCGCCCTGCACCGCGAGCGGCACGTTCCGGCGCAATCCGGACGTGCTCTGGACGCTGCGGCCCGGCGACGTCGCCAAGCTCGCGGCCGTGCAGAGCCGGCTCCTCGACGCCGCCGCGGCCCGGGTGAAGCCGGGCGGCCGCCTCGTCTACTGCGTCTGCTCCCTCGAGCCGGAGGAGGGCGAGGCGCAGGCGCGCGCCTTCCTGAAACGCCACCCCGACTTCGCCACCGCCCCCATCGCGGCGAGCGAGGGCGGCGCGCCCGCGGCGAGCGTCACGGTCGACGGCTGGCTCCGTCTGCTGCCGCATCACCTGAAGCGCGGGATGGACGGCTTCTTCGTCGCCAGGTTCGTCCGAGCGGCTCGCTAGCGCGACCGCGCTTGCCGCGACTCCCCGGCGGCCTTAAGTCGGGCGCCATGCCCCGAGCCGCCCCGATCATCTCGCCTTCCATCCTGGCGGCGGATTTTTCGCGGCTGGCCGACGAGGTCGAGGCGGTGCAGGCCGCGGGCGCCGATTGGCTGCACGTGGACGTCATGGACGGCCACTTCGTGCCCAACATCACCATCGGTCCGGAGGTGGTGAAGGCGCTGAAGCCGCACGTCTCGATCCCGATGGACGTGCACCTGATGATCGCGCCGGTCGACCCGCACCTCGAGGCGTTTCGCGACGCCGGGGCCGACATCATGACCGTGCACCCCGAGGCCGGGCCGCACCTCGACCGGACCCTCAGGCGCATTCGCGAACTGGGCGCCAAGGCCGGCGTGGCGTTCAATCCATCGACCCCGCCCGACACCATCGAGTGGCTGCTGGACGATGTCGACCTCGTCCTGGTCATGTCGGTGAACCCCGGCTTCGGCGGGCAGAGTTTCATGCCCTCGCAGCTCTCCAAGATCGCCCGCCTCCGGGCGATGATCGACGCTTCCGGCCGCGACATCGTGCTGGAGGTGGATGGGGGGGTGACGCCGGAGACGGCCAAGCGGTGCCTGGCGGCCGGCGCGGAGGCGCTGGTGGCGGGCACGGCGGTGTTCCGCGGCGGCCCCAGCGCCTATGCGGCCAACATCAACGCGTTACGGGAGGCCTGACGAGCCCGCCACGCATGGCCGACGCGCCTCCTCCTGCCTCGGACCCGCTGCGGTGGCCGACGATGGCGCTGGCCTCGCTCCGCCGTCAGTTCGGCCGCGAGTGGCGCGCGGGACCCATCCACCGCCTGACCATCGCCGGTCCGAAACCGCAGGGTCTCGCCATCCGTCCGCGCGATCACCGGCCGCCGGACCCGTCCCAGGGAGCGCAGATCGAAGGCGGCTTGTTCACTTACGGCGGCGAGACGCTGGAGGCTGGCCCGCGCGGCGATCCCTGGCGGCGGCCCGCGCCCAGCAAGCGTTTCGCCGCCTACCTGCACGGCTTCGGCTGGGCGCCGGACCTGATCGCCACCGGCGAGGACGGTGCGCGCGAGGCGCTGCGGCTGTGGCTGGAATGGCGGCGCGTGTTCGGGCGCTACAACGCCTTCGCCTGGTCCGGCGAGGCTCTGGAGCGGCGGGTGTTCAACCTCGCCTGCGCCACCCCGGCGCTGATCCCGCTGGCTTCCGAGGCCGAGGGCGCGGCGCTCACCGACGGCCTGGCGCGGGAGGCTCGGCATCTGCTCGCCGACGACGACGATCCGGGCCGCGCCGCCGAGCGGGCGTGCGTGGCGGCGCTGGCCGGCGCGGCGCTGGCGGGGCCGGCGGGCGACCGGCTGCTGGCCCGCGGCCTGGCCAGGCTGGCCAAGACGGTTCCCGAGGCGGTGCTGCGCGACGGCGTCCACGCCAGCCGCTCGCCCGAGCGGGGACTCGAGTTGCTGTTCGATCTCCTCGCCCTCGACGACGCTCTGTCGCAGCGGGGCGCGCCGGCGCCGCTCGAC